>NZ_JBATWY010000141.1:0-71547 GCF_049672945.1 Haloferula sp.
CAAACGCCACCGCGTCCGCACCAAACCCATCTCCGTCATCCATAGTAATTACGAAACCACCATCGAGGACCACCCAAAAACTCAACCTCAAGAAACTTTGCGTCCTTCGCGTCTTGGCGTTTCAAAATACTCGGAGCCGAAGTCCTACCTCCGCCTCGGTCTCCACCGCCTCAAAGGCCTCAAACAAGCCACCGCCCAGCGCATCATCACCGAACGCAATAATCAGCCCTTCGAATCCCTCCCCGACTTCCTCCTCGTCGAAGGCCGCCTCCAAATCTCCGAAGGCGGCCAACCCACCGTCTACACCACCGCCCTCCATCCGCTCCCAGGCATCGACAGCAGCCACATCGCCGGCTCGCACGATTTTCACTAAGGAGTGGCGACACTTAGCCGCCGTATTTGTCGATGGCTGTCGCCCAACAGGATTGCAAAATTTCAGCGAGCAAAAAGCGGCTGTGCTTACTGTCTTCCAGCGGAATCGAAGACGCCTCGGAGTCCTCTGGGCTCGAGACAAGCCCCTGAGCATCCCGCATCGCACCAAGCAGGTTCAGCATCGCTGATCGATACGATTCGAATGAAGCGTGCCGAGTTCGATTTCAGGCAGTCCTCACTTCTTTTGGCAATTCAAAGGACTCCTCGCCGAGTTCGTAGATATCCCGCGCCGAACCCACGACCAGCGGGTCCATCTTTGCGAGCAACTTCTCATCCTTACCGGCATACGGGACGCTGTTCAAAAGGAACATGATCGCATTGAGACGCGCACGCTTCTTGTCATCGGAGCGCACAACCGTCCACGGTGCATCGGCGGTGTCGGTGTAGAAGAGCATCGCCTCCTTCGCTTTGGTGTACTCTTCCCAACGTCCCAGAGATTCGACATCCATTGGGCTCAGCTTCCATTGCTTGAGCGGATCCTTGGCCCGTGACATGAAGCGTCGCAGTTGCTCCTCGCGACTGACCGAGAACCAGAACTTGAAGACCCGGATGCCGCTTCGAACCAGCATCCGCTCGAACTCGGGAGCCTGACGCATGAACTCGAGATACTCATGGGGATTACAGAAACCCATGACATGTTCGACTCCCGCCCGGTTGTACCAGGACCGATCGAAGAAAACCGTTTCGCCATTACTCGGCAGGCGCTGGATGTAGCGCTGGAAATACCACTGGCCACGCTCGGTATCCGAGGGCTTGGCCAGGGCCACGACCCTTGCCGAGCGGGGGTTCAAACTCTCGGTGAATCGCTTGATTGTTCCTCCCTTGCCTGCCGCATCACGTCCCTCGAAAATCATCACGATCCGCTCACCGGTCTGGTTCACCCATGCCTGCATCTTGACCAGCTCGATCTGGAGCAACTCGATCATCTCCTCGTAGACGTCGGACTTCATCATCCGCTTGTAGGGATAACTCGAGCTGACAATCTGTTTCTTGTCCTTCGTCCCTTTGACACGCGCCACCATCTCGGGAGGGATACTCGTCCTCACCTGCTCCGCGATGACCTTGATCATCGGGAAGGCCTCCTCCATCAGTGCCTGGGCGTCCGACTTGACTTCCTTTCGCTTAACTTTCTTCGATCTGGATGTCGTCTTCGATTCAGAGTCCACCTTGGACGCAGGCTTCGTTTTCTCCGACTTCTTCACAGCCTTCGACTTCTTACGCGGTTTCGCCGCCCCACCGCCGTTGCCTTTGATATCTTTCATGTCTTGTCGGGATCGGAGTACAGCCCCGCGCAGGCAGCATCAGGGAAACCATCGGATCAACCCTCGGACACGGAGAAAAGGAATTACAGCAATTTCCGGGCCATGACGAAACTAAGGAATCGACGCCCAAGCCGCCTACTTGTCGGACTCCCCATCAGACTCACGGTGATCCTTCGGCTATCCCCATTGGATCGCCAACCACGAAAACCTCTCGTGGTCTGGCGATCTTGGCGCAAAAAAGATCGAGCTCTCGATGATCCAAGTGTGGTCCTTACTCCTTGGACCCAATCCCCGCCAAGTGGATCTTACATCCCTTGCTGCTGGATCAGCTCGCTGAGCTGCTTCTGAAAACTCATCACGTCCTCCTCGGAAGGACGATACCCCGGCGTATCGGGATCGAGACCCGGACGACCCTGCTGGTCGAGCAACCACACCGCAGTCGCGCCATCCGAAAATGTCACCTTGCCACTCACCAAGGCACCGGGCATCGCAATGCTGTCCATTGTTACCTCGACATACCCGGTCGGTGTCGGTTTGAGCTCATCGACCACTTCCTCCTTCTTCGGCTGTTCCTCAGGGGCCGTCTGAATCTCAATGCCGAGGTCCAGCACCATGAAACGGGCATCCATGTAGGTCATGCCGATTTGGAATTCCTCCTTTATCCGATTTTGAAGGTCCGCGATCGACGCGCCTTCCGCAGCCCACTGATGGAGTGACTTCTTCTGATCTTCGGTAAGTTGCTTGGCGCTGAACATCGGCGCTGATTGAGCCCTGCCAGCCACCATTTCCAAGTCCCAATTCCAGCAAAGCGCCTTAGATCGTAAAAAAGCCACTATTGTGCCGTCTCAACCCCCTCCCGGCGTGCCTCGACCGCAAGCTGGAACGCCTGACGATCGCCGTGCCGTTTCACCGAAAACTTCACGCAGCGCCGCTCGCCCGGAGCCGGACACCAGGTAGCCTGCCAAAAATGATAGCTGGCACCGTTGCTGGCGCTGACCACCACTTTGGAAACCCCAACCACGCCCGATGAATTCCGTGACGATTTCAGGCAAACCCGCGCGCCCGAATCTTCATCAAAACCGCGAATCAGCTCGTCGCGCCAGTTCCGCGCCGCTTCATAGGCCTGCCGCATTCCCCCGCACTGGCGATCTGCGAAGAACTTTCCATAGCGTCTGCCCCGCCGCTGCATCCTGACCTGCCAGCCGTGCGTCCCGACACCCGAAAGATCAATCCGGGCGATGGCATAGGTATCATCAGGAGTCCACATGAGGCTGAAGCGGTCTTCCAAGGAACCTCACGCTCCGCCCCAAGCTTGTCAACGAATCAGCAAATCTCTCCAAAGCTACCTCGTTCAACGCCCACGACCTCGACCGCGATCACCACCATCGCCACTGAGGATCCGCTCCTTGACTTCATCACTGATCGCCGTCGTTTGCTCCACGTAGGCGCGCGCCGCACTTTCGTCTTCACGCATCCAACGCGAGGCCGTCATCCCAACCGCCCTGCTGCGGTCACGCTCATCAGTGATGGCTTCAGCGAGGTTGAGTGACTGGGCAGGTGGCATCGATCGATCCGTCCAGAGGTAGGCTTGGGTGGCGGAATCCCGCATTTCACCGGCGGGCTGGCTTTCGAGGAAACTCAGTGCCGCCGCGCTGTCTTGGCCGGCCCAGGTCGCCATCACACTGCGCATGCCATCCGCACCACTATCCTGCGCGACCACCCACTCGGCCGCCTCCGCCGGAGCTTCGCGCGCCCATGATGAAGCGACGTCGCGAATCGCCCGTTCCTTCTCGCGGCCTTCGCTCAATGACGCAACCTTGCCTGCGGCTGTCGTCGGATCGGTTTTCGCCAGGACACCAATCGCCGCCGCCATCGCATCCTGCTTCTCCTCGCCGCTGAGCGTGTTGATCCAAGACTCGGCCGACGAGTAATCCGCCAGCGCCCATTGCTGCGCGATCTCCGAGTAGGCACGATTGCGGTCATCTCCCTCCAGACCAGCAGCAACACTCGCAGCTTCTGCCGGATCCTTCACCGCCATCTCGCCCAACACGGAAACCAGCGCTGAACTCTTGTCGCGTCCATCGAGACTCTGGGCCCATTCAAGCGCACCCTGAGAGTCGAGCTTCGCCCACTCACGTGCGATCACGCCCGCACCGTTGTCGCCACCCGGACCACCACGGCCACCCATGGTTGCGAAATCGTTGGGATTCTCAGCAAAATACTTCGCCGCGTTGACTGGATCCACACTCGCCCAGCTGCGCAGCACCGTCGGCTTCGCAAACATGCCGCCAAAGCCCATCGTCTTGGTGTAATCGAGCGCGCCCTGCGGGTCGACTTCACCCCATTGACTGAAAAGCAGCATCGACGCCATGATCCGCTCGCCCATGGGCAAACTGTCCAGCTCGCCGGCCGCAGCTTCCAACTGGGCGGCATCCATGCCCGCATAGAGGTCCATCAGTGACTGCACCCGAGCCAGTTGACTCGGCTCCCGCATCGCGGCCGCGACGCTATCCACCTGCGGGCGACGGCTCTCACCCGACACGCTCTTCTTTTCGCGAACCAGAAGCACCTCACTATTCTCCTTCGCCATCGCCTCCTCATCCGCAGAATTACCGGCCTTGCCGACGAGAAAACCTCCGGCACTCCCAACCAGGAGTGCGGCCAAACCAATCGAAATGCCCTGTTTCATAGTTGTATCCGGAGACCTAACCCATCAATCTGCCAAAAGTTGCATCTATTCTTCTGAGGCTTCCCGAATATGAAATTCCGCCTTCGAGCGTTGGCGCTCACCAAGACGCTCCACCCCGACAAAGAAGGCCCCGAGCTTCCTCTTCCCGAGCAATTGCCCGTCAAACCAAGCCTCGAGGTCGATCGGGCCCGCGTCCAGATCCATCCTCACGCTGACCTCCGTCGCCCCTTCCATCACCTGCAGTTGCACCTCTTCCTGCCCGGCCCTGACATGCGCCGTCCCCGGCCGCAGTCTCGCCAAGAGCGCCACCTCCTCCTTCGAGGCCTCGCGCGGCAACAGGCTCATCCGGATTCGATAGCTCCCCGGCCTCTCCGCCTGCAATTTCCAGTGCCCCGAAACGCCGCCCAGAGCATTGCGGGTCCCTGCGACCCTGGCTTTATCAAGAAACGCCCGCATCGAGTCGTGCCTCACGAAGCTCCGCGACGAATCCGCGTCCTTCTCCAAAGTCGGCCACCAATCGTGGGCCGTCAGCTCAACCTGCGCTTGCTTCTCGCTACCGATCACCGGTCGCACCGGTTGCCGGACCAGCGGAACGACCGACTCCCACCAGCGTGCATAGTCCATCAGCAGCTGCGTCACGACCTCCGGATGCTCTTCAAAAACATTCACCTCCTGTCCCGGATCCGCCTGCATGTCGAAAAGCTCCAGCCCCACCAATCGCCAGCGATCCGTTCGAACGGAAAACTCTTTCGAACGAAAACGCTCCGGACTTTCATCTCCGGGCCAGCGTCCGCGATGCGTGAAAAAACTCCGTCCCACCGGAAATCCGGCCTCACCTAACAGCGCCGGCGAAAGATCAACGCCGTCGCCAACCCAGGAAGCAGGCAAGGCCACTCCGCACAAAGCTGCAATGGTCGGCATCATGTCAACATGTGCGGTCAGGCTTGGAACCACTCTATCACCCGCAATCCTTCCCTTCCATTTCACGAAACACGGCACCCGCACGCCACCCTCGTCCACCGTTCCCTTCGCCCCCTTCATCCCTGCATTGAAATGCGGCACGGCCGATCCGTTGTCCGTCATGAAAATCACCATCGTCTCCTCCTCAATCTTCAATCTCTCCAGAGTTTCTAACAGCAAACCCAGATTCTCATCTATGTTCTCGATCATCGCATAAAACGAAGCCACCGGATCCTCCAGCCCCCTCGCTTTCATCGCTTCCGCCCTCCCCTCCGGCGCAACGAAGGGAGCATGCGGAGCATTCGTCGCCAGCCACAGAAAGAACGGCTTCTCAGACGCGACCTGCTCATCGATCCAAAGGATCGCCTCCTTGAAGAACACATCCGTGCAGTAGCCTTCCGTCGCCACCCAGCCATCCTTGCGGCGAATCATCGGATCAAAGTAGCCATTTCCCCAGTAGTCGGGCGTCTGACCTATCCCACCACCGCCGTGCACGAAGACTTCATCAAAGCCGCGGTCCTCAGGTCGGCAAGGGTAATTGTCGCCGAGATGCCATTTACCAAAGATACCCGTCGCATACCCCGCACTCTTCATGGCCTCCGCCAGAGTCGGCACCCCGGGCCGCAACAGACTCCGGCCGGAATGCGTATGACTCACTCCCACCGCAAACTCGTGACGGCCGGTCAGCAAGGCCGCTCGCGTCGGCGCACAAGTCGGGCTGACCAGAAAACGATCAAGAGAGGTCGACTCTTTCCGCAAGGCATCCATCACCGGCGTCTTCAAATGCGGATTCCCGTGTGCCGAAACATCGCCATACCCTTGATCATCGGTCAAAATCACCACCACATTCGGCCCCGCCAGCGTCAGCGCTGAAAGAAGCATATTTGCGATTGCGACACGCCGCCAAATCCCGAGCATGGGCGAAGCTTCGCCTCCAATGACTGACCACCGCAAGCCTTACCGCGTCCTCTTCGTCTGCATGGGAAACATCTGCCGCTCCCCCGCCGCAGAAATCGTCTTCCGCAAGCTTGTCCTCGACGAAGGCCTCGACGAGCGCATCGAAATCGATTCCGCCGGCACCATCGGCTACCATGCCGGCAACCCTCCCGATTCCCGGATGTCCGCCACCCTTGAGAGTCGCGGCTACGAGATCACTGGAAACTCCCGGAAACTCATCCACCGCGACCTCGATGACTTCGACCTCATCCTTGTCGCCGACGATGACAACCTTCACGACGTCCACCGCCTCGACGCGGAGAACAAGCACCGCCACAAGATCAAGCTGATCACCCACTTCTGTGTCGAGAAATCCGCCTCTCACGTCCCCGATCCTTACTACGGGGGACCTGGTGGTTTCGAAGAAGTCGCCGACCTCGTCGTCGACGCGTCCAACGGGCTCCTCGACTTCCTCCGGAAAAACGAGCTCTAGACAATGGGTGCAAGGGCGCTCCCGCCCTGTCGATTCATCCCACGAGCCACTTCACCCGGAAGTCGATCACTCCCTGAACGGCTGACCACCCCGGGTCCTCTCCCCAGCCTCAAGATGGAGACCCTCCGCTTATTCCTCCTCCTTCTTCTTCGGAATCAGAAAACCCGGCCGCTCGTCGAGTAGCCCTCTCTCTACCTTGCCCACCTCCCTGACGGCGTCACCCACGACCCCCTTCGTCTCGCGAATCACTCCCCTCGTCACCCCTTCGGCATCTCCAAGAACCCTGGGAACCCCGATCAATTGCCATCTCACCCGGTCGTAAGGTCCTTTGCCCTGAACTTCCAAAGCTCTGCTGACCAAATCCGTGGCGACTCCGACAAGCCCTTTCAAATTGGCACGCACCTTCAAATCGACCTCCTTCGAAACCACGTCAACGCTTCCCTCCACCAGCACCTCGGTCGCCACGCTTTCAATCCTGAGATCGGAGGAATGAACCACACCGTCCTTCAAGTCCATCGTCGCACTGAGGTCCCCCGCCTCATCGAAGCCAAAGTGATTGGACTTGCCAGCTAAGAACGAACGAAGCGAGCCGACTATGGGAACCTCATAGAAGTGACCATCCTCCACCTGGATCCGGCCGCTCCCGAAATGAGTCTTCATCCCTTTCCCGCCACCACCGTCAAAACTCACGTCCATCGTCCCAACCAGCTCCTTCTTGGCTCCCAACACCTTGCCCACCTCACTGAAGGCCATGCTTTCGGCCTTCATCTGCAATTGATAGTGAAAGCCTCCCGACAACGGCATTCGGTATGAACCGTCTCCGGTCCCGCCGAGAAGGGTGAAGCTCTTCCCATCAACATCCAACTCGCCGTCTTTGAAGTTCACATCCCCGCGGAACTCTCTCAGCGGCAACTCCACTGAATCCACCGGTATTACGATGCCCTCCGTAGAGCCTACCGAAAGGGTTCCCCTGCTCTTTGAAAATTCCCTCCAATCAAAAACAACATTCTCCCCACTCACGGAAGTCCCGCCCAGCGAACGAAACTTCCCTAACAACTCTTTTTCCAGAATCCCGTCGACCAATGGAAACGGGTCGGCACGACTCTCCACTTTCACCAGCTCTACCGTCCCCGAGGAAAAGTTGACGCGAAGCGAGGCGCTGACCGCCCCACCAAGCGTCTCCAATTCCACGGCAGGAAACTCGATCCCCTCCTCGACCAATACCACCGAAGCCTTCGCCCGATCAATATCCAGGCTTCTCCAGCGGAAATCCTGCCCCGTCAATTCACCAGAGACTCCAACGCGGCCATCGGCAGTCTGCGGAGGATCCAGTTTCACTTCCAATCGGGCATCTCCTCCCGAAAATCTCAACCACGAGGAGGCCTTCACCAACGGCGCCAGATCAGGAATGACAAGTTCCCGCTTCTTCTCACTCTTCTCCCACCTAAAGTCGCCACCCAGCAAAATTTCAAGATCAGCCAACTTTGCCTCGAATCTTCCAATAATTAAAGAATTCCGATGCGCTGTCAGACTGAAGTTCAGTCCGTCGAGTTGCAGGCTCCCTTCCGTAGTCCCGAGCTTCAGATAACCCTCGTCCGAGCTGATCACCACACTCGCATCTTGACTGAAGATCTCCATTAGTGGGATTCGAATCCCCACATTGTCGAACTCGGCAACCCGTAAGGCCCTGGTCTCATCCGCATAAAGGTAGAAGCCATTCAAGACGACCCCTCGGTCCCAAGTCAGGAGATGGCTGTCGTGGCCGATGTAGAATCCATTCTCCGCCAAACGCTGCTCAGCCAAGGAAATAATCTTCGAAATGATCCTATCCCGCATCACAAATCCCGCCACTCCAACAAGCACCACGACCACCACTCCCATGGTGAGCATTCGGAAAACCCACTTCTTGATCTTGGAGGCACTCATTGATGTAGAAATGGTGAAACCCGGCTTCATCGAATCCGGCAACACGGACAGTAATCTCTCCCATGCCTCTTACCACAACAATCCCGTCGATGGACCTTCCGCAGCCCACCTCTTCTCGGACCCACCGATTTCACCAAGCCTTCATACGCCATTCATGACCACCCGCTGAATTCACGACATGCACCACGCCAGCGCCAACCACGACCCCTTCCGCCATCTCGATCCCGGCATTTGGCAGGCCACCAAATCCGCCCACATTACCCTCACGGTGATCGGCACGTTGCTTCTCGCGCCTGCCGCCCTGGTTCTCGCCGTATTCTGGAGCTCGCTGCAGTCCAGCTACATGAACTTCGGCAGCGATGAGATCCTCATGGTCGGCAGTGCCATGACCGGAGCCATCAGCGGCGGCTTCGCATGGTGCGCCCTCTGCCTCCTCTTCTTCAAACGCTCCGACCTCCGCTGGCAACGGATCGCCTGGACCACCTGCGCAATCTTCGGCTATCTCACCACCCCATGCATCATCGGTTGGATCATTTGGATCCTCAATCATGAGCCCGACTCCGGAGGCTTCATTCTCATCCTCCTCGGCATCTTCATCTCCTCGGTGGCATGCATGGTTCTCGGCCGAATCAATGCCCGACTTGCAGCGCACGCACTGAAACAAAAAACGGTCGCGCTGAGGCACTGAAATCGAGCCCGATCACTGCCGAAATCCACATCGACCGCCGCGCCGTTCCTCACCATCCCCAAGCCATGATTCCGGAAGCTTGAAGCTCGGGAGCCATCAATATTTTCCCGTGACCTTCCCCGCCTCGGATGCTTTAAATCCGCGCAGATCCCATCCGCCCATGAAATCCACTTCCATTCTCACCTTCGCCGCTTCCCTGCTGGTTGCTGGCCAACTCTTTGCCGGCACGACCGTCGTAAACTCCGGCGCCAGCCCGACCGTTACGACCACCACCGACAATGACTGGTATTTCACGCTCGGTGTCTACAGCTGGGGCGCCGGCCTGAATGGCGACATCGGCGCCGGCGGTTTCACGGCTCCCGTTGACATCTCCTTTTCGGAAATCCTCGACACCCTCGACATGACCGCGATGGGCCTGATCGAGTTTGGCAAAGGCCGCTGGTTCTTTCAATTCGAAGGTCTCTACCTCCAAAACGGCGCCAGAGGACTGAGCTCCGGCCCCGGCGGCATCGTACAAGTCTCTTCAAAGCTCACCGCAAGAACCACCCGCCTGACACCCGTCATCGGCTACCGCATCGTCGACAACGAATGTACCAAATTCGACATCCTTGCCGGTGGAACCTACTACGACATTTCGAATGAATTGCAGATTTTCGACAGAAGGTATCTGAAAGTGAAATCGGCCGAACAATGGATGGATCCAATGGTGGGATTCCGTCTGAATCAGCGGCTCAGCGAGCGCTGGCATTTTCAAGCCCGGGCCGACGTCGGCGGCTTCGGAGCCGCCTCCAAGATCAGCTGGCAGGCCTTGGGCTTGTTCGGATACGACATCACGGATTCCACCGCTCTTTTTGCAGGCTACCGGCACACCGCCGTGGACTTTCAAAAAGGCGGCTTCCTCTACGATGTCTCGAGCAGCGGACCCATCCTTGGCCTGACGGTCACTTGGTAATCCTCACCGGGGACCGAATTCCAATTGAGGAGCAAGGGCTTTCGCACTCCGTCAAATGGCCCAAGGAATCCCCCCCGGGGAAAGCAATCGCTCGACCCGCTCCTCTGACGTCTCCCGGCGAGTCCTCATCCATCAACCCTTCGATAGGGGCTCGTGTTAGAAGGGCAGATCAGTTGCCAGATTCCGCCCCTCCCCTTCCTACAGGTCAAATTGCTCTCCTGAAATCCGCAAGCTGCCGGATTCGGCAACCTGCATTGAGCTTAGGTTCAACACTTGGTTGACGAGAAAACCGAATGTGCTACAGGTGAAAATCAGTGGTGTTTTTCGGCCATGGGCCAGGATTGCCCCACCCGCAACCCTTCACGCCGATGACCTACTCTTTCCCACTCCTTGCCGTCGACCTGAAGGGCCTCTTCATCCTGCCTGGGAAGAGTGCCAGCATCTGTTTCACGCCCCATGAGCCCGATGCCGACAGAGGCGCCTGGTCCTTTGCCGCCGGCGTCGCCTTCATCACCTCGAACAATATCAACGAAATCATCGGTGGTGACATCAACGTCGACAATGGCCCCGCCGGCGGCGAGATCTATTCGCTGACAGCCACGCGGCGTCTTGGGCAATTCAATCTCGAACTCTGGGGCCATACCTTCCAACCCCAGCTCGAACTTCCGCTCACGCTGGAAATCATCGACGAGAATTCACGCAGCCCCTTCTTTGGTCTGAATGCATCTCTCGTGGTCCGCTGGGAGGAATTCCCATGGAGCCACCTTGTCCACACGACTTTTGCAACAGGTGTCGGACTATCCTACGATGATCAAGTCTACCTGATGGACATCAGCCGACACCCCGGCTCGGACCGATCTCACCTGAAGTTCAACTGGCCGCTCCAATTGACCTTCGCGCACCCCGAGCACCCCGACCATCAGTTGATGCTCTTCATCGCCCATCAGTCCGGTGGCAGGATCTTCGACGACGGAGGAGTCAACAGCCTCGGCATCGGCTACCGTTTCAGCTACTAGACAGCTATCATATCGTTAGGAGAGCCTCTGCACGGAGCATCGCTTCGGTTGCAAGTCCGTGAATACCGCCACCCCATCGGGGCAAATACCGATCTGAAGGCATTGCGAGTCGAGGCTTCGGCACGAGAACTTCAGGATTTTCGGCGTTTACTGCTGTTCATTCCCGCGTCCGCCTTCAGGTTCGCTGCTCAGGCGACGAGCTCGCTAACGCATCACTTCATGAAATTCGACGAACTCACCCTTGGTCAAACGGCCAGCGAAACCATCCTCATCACTCCGGAAATGATCGCCGGTTTCGCTGATGTCACCGGAGACCACAACCCGCTCCACACCGATCCTGCCTATGCCGAGCCGCGCTTTGGTGGAGTGATTGCCCATGGAGTGCTGCTTGTTGGATATTTCTCAGCACTACTGGCAACCAAATTGCCAGGACCGGGTTCGGTGGCCCGGTCGCTGAATGTACGCTTCAAGTCCCCCGCCAAGCCAGGGGATGATGTCCGCATCGAGGTGAAGATCGTTAAATTGATACCAAAAATCCGCAAGGTGGAACTGGATGGCCACGCATCCATCGGCGACCGCGTGGTGCTGCGCATTTCGGCAGAGACCTTGCTCGAAGCATAGCGCCGAGTGGCGGAGGAACCCTATACAGCGAGACTCATGAAATGGTCGTGTCCATCGATGCCCACTCGGTGATCTTCGATATTCCGTCCGTCAACGGGCAGGCACGCTTTCCCGTTTTTTCCCGTAGAGCTGGCTTATTCGGCTGGAATCGCCATATTCGTCAAATCCCACCATGATATCTCGAATCGTATCATTTGCACTCTCCGCCTGCCTTTCGATCTCCTCCTTGCTGACCATCGGCTGCGCTAATTTTCGCGAGCTCGGCAAGGACCTGAAGTTCATCGACGAGACCGTCGTGGTCTCCGCCCGGATCACCAATGCCTCATCATTCACGAACATCAGGGGTTTCACCCTGGACTGGAATGAAAAGCAGAACACGGTGAGGAGTGGGGATGCGACGGAAGTCAAAGGACTGGGTGTGTTCGGCTTCTTTGTTGCGAAGACGGACACCCAGTATATCTGCGCCTACAGCGACAAGAACGGTGACGAGCGATACCAACCCGGTGAACCGGCATGGATCTCTTCTGGTCCCGATGGAAAGCCCGCACCTCTCGATCTCACCAGCCCTGAGGGAAGAAGTGCGAAAGGCGCCTTGTCTTCCAAGACCGTCATCCCTGCCAAGCTCGTCACCGCGACTTATGAATTCATCGACAACACCCCCCCGGGTGAGGCCAAGTCCGGCTGGAGCATCCCCGTCGCTCTCGGTGAAATCGCCGAGCTCGACGAGCCCCGCTTCTCTTCCGAGACGGGTGCCGAAGGCTACTGGCAACCTGCCGGCTATGCCATGGATACCGGAATCGGCATCTACTTCCTCGAGAAATACGATCCCAACCGTATTCCCGTGATCTTCGTTTACGGAGCCGCTGGATCACCCCAGGACTGGACCACCTTCTTCAAGGAGTTTGATCGCAAACGTTACCAACTCTGGTTCTATCAATACCCATCCGCCGAGCGCCTGGCGAAATCCGGAGGGGCACTCAACCGCGGGATTCAGCTGCTTCAGAGCCACTACGGTTTCAACGAACTCAACATCGTCGCCCACAGCATGGGCGGTCTCGTCTCGCGTGATGCGGTGATCAACAACTATGACGATGGCAATCGTTACATCAAACACTTCGTCACCATCTCCAGTCCCTTCGGCGGCATGGAGTTCGCCAGGTCGGGCGTCAAGCACGCCAGCTCGGTGGTTCCGTCATGGTATGACATGGTCCCTGATTCGGATTTCCAACAGGAGCTCTTCGACACGAAACTCAAGGGCAAGATCCCCTACCTGCTGATCTATGGCACCAAGGCCAAACGATCAATGATCCTGCCGGCTGAGAATGACGGAACCGTCAGCGTCGAAAGCGTGACCCGCGATGATGCCATCAAGGACGCGATCAAGGTGCAGGGCTTCGACGAAGATCACGTCTCGATCCTTTCGAATCCTCAAGTCATCCAAATGGTCGAGGACTTCCTCGGAAGCTGAGACGGATCTAACCGGCAATCGAATCCTTTTGGTCCTTCGATGCGAGCTTTGCCTGCCTCAGCCGCTCGCCGAAGGCGGGATCCATGGGCGGTGGCGGACTCGTTTGCGCGAACAAGCCGGAACCCAGCGCACCGAAGAGACAGTTGATGAAAAGGAAGGTCACGCTGCCACACGCGAGGATGACAGCGGTCATCACCCAGCGCCCGGCCCCATCATCTCCGATCAGGTTCCAACTGTGGAGAATCCCGGCCGTGGTGGCCGTCAAAACACAGAGGGTCAAAGTCCAGAACACCACCGCCTTGACCACGGAGTGCGGCAGATATCCTTTCCGATTCATCCTGCCAGTCAAAGGCATCTGCTGATCGTCTTCAAGCATCAAACTTACGCCTCCCATTGACAGCTTCCGCCCCCTGCGTCTTTCTCCGGCATGGACGCGATTCAACGCTTCGAGGGCGGATTCCTGCTCACCAATGCCTACCTGCTTTCCACTCCCGGAGGCGGTCATGTTCTCATTGATGCGCCGGCGGACACGGTCCAGTGGCTCCAGCACGCCAAGATCAAACCGCTGGCGCTGCTGCTGACCCACCAGCATTTCGATCACGTCATGGACGCGGCGGCCGTTTCGGCCATGGGCGTGCCGATCTACTCGTGGAGCGGCTACTCGAAAGAGCTGACCGCCGAGGAGATCGTCAAGCAGTGGGGCATGCCGATGACGGTCGAGCCTTACACCGTCGATCACGAACTGGCCGGCGAGACGACGCTGGAGATCGAGGGTCTGTCACTCGAACTCGCCCACGTGCCGGGCCACTCGCCGGACAGCGTGACTTTTCACGACAAGGAACGAGGCATCCTGGTCTCGGGCGACACGCTTTTCAATGGATCCACCGGTCGCGGCGACCTGCCGGGCGGCAGTCTTGAGCTCCTTTGCCGGGGCATCGTTGAGAAGATCTACACCCTCCCTGGTGAGACCCGCGTTTATCCCGGCCATGGACCTGACACGACGGTCGCGACCGAGAAGCGAAGCAATGCCGTGGTCCAAGGATAAGCTCAGGCAAAGCCCGGGGCTGGTGCCGCTTCTTCGGAGGCGGTCGGTTGAATCCGGTCGGCGGGCTCCGAAGCCTCTGCATCTCCGGAGATTTCCGCTGGAAAAGGACCGATTCCTCTGGGAGTTTGGTAAGGATCCATCGGAGATCGCCGTTTTACCCTAGGATATGCCTGAAGACTCGAAGAATTCCCCGGCCCCCTTGCCCGAGTCACTCCGGCGTCAATTGGAAGACTTCCGTCGCCAGCTCTGGCGTACCAAGATCACTGAGGCGGTCTTTGCCGGGATCTTCGGGTTGCTGCTCTCCTACCTCGTCGTCTTCGCGCTCGACCGCTTCTGGCCAACGCCGGGCCTTGTCCGTCTGGCCATCCTTCTCGCCGGCACCTCGCTGTTCGCGATCTTTGCACCGCTCTGGCTGCACCGCTGGGTGTGGGGCCATCGTCACGACAATCAACTCGCCCGCCTCATCGCCCGCAAACACCCCGGACTCGGCGACCGCCTGCTCGGCGTGGTGGAGCTCCAGGAACAATCGGAGAACTCCGATACCCTGTCACCCCGACTGCGGATGGCGGCGATGGAATCCGTCGCCTCCGAAACCGAGCGCCGCAAGCTCGACGACTCCCTGCCAGTGTCGCGCCACAAACGCTGGTCGCTGGCCGTCATCGCCGTCTTCGTCTGCGCGGGTGCGGCGCTAATCCTGGTTCCCGAGGCGGGACTCAATTCGCTGAAGCGCTGGCTGCTCCCCCTCTCGGCCACACCTCGCTACACCTTCACGCTTCTTGAAGACGTTCCCTCGATGATGCCGGTGCCTCAAGGCGAAGCCTTTTCCATCGATCTACAACTTTCATCGGAGTCCGAATGGCAACCGGAATCGGGTGAAGCCCGCTATGGTCGCCAGGATCCGGTTTGGGCCAATCTTGGAAATGGCATCTATCGCTTCGAATTCCCCGGCCAGCAGGACCCCGGAAACGTCAAGATCGAAGTGGGAGATGCCCGCCACGACATCTTCGTGATTCCCTCGCTTCGCCCGTCGATTGCCAACACCTTCGCCGAAATCAACTACCCGGACTACCTCGAACTCGACAATCGGATTCTCGATGTGCCGACGGGAGTCATCACCGTCGTCGAGGGATCACAAGTCCAGCTTACGATCGAATCCTCACGCGTGCTGTCCTCCGCCGACTTCGGCCCGATCGGAGTGACAAGCCCCACTCTCGTCAGCAGCGACCCCGATGCGCTTCCAGTGGCTCCACCTTCGAGCATTTCCTCAGAAATCGAAGCCATGCAGGTGCGTGGCACGAGCGCCAGCACCGGATTTCTAAGTGTCGAAACCGGAAGCATCGATGTCCCGATGAGCTGGCGCGACGAACTGGGCCTGAGCGGAGCCCAAGGTTTCAGTCTAAGAATCGACACGCTGCGGGATGAGGCTCCTTCCAGCTACCTCCAAGGGGTGCAGTCACAACGAGTGATGCTGCCCGAAGAGACGATCGACCTCGAAATCCTCGCAGAAGATGACTTTGGTCTGAAGGAATATGGTTTCGAGTGGCAGGGGGAACACACCCGCCCGACAGACGCCGCGCCCGCCACTGGCTTCCTCCGTTTGGAAGAAGGCAACCCTTCCCTGGCACGTGCTTCGAAGCCCGCCGCATTCTCACCCCTGGCGTTCGGCATTGCTCCGCAGAAACTCATCCTCCGCGCCTACGCCGAAGACTACCTTCCAGACCGGGGACGCGTCTACTCGCAGCCGATCGTGATTCATGTCCTGACCCGTGATGAACACGCTCAGATGCTGAAGAACCAGTTCGACCGGGCGATCAGCGAACTCGAAGACCTTGCCCGACGAGAGCGCAACCTGCTCGAAGAGAACCAGCGAATTGAGCGTCTCGACGGTGAAGAATTGCAAACTGAAGAGGCACAGGAGCGACTCGGCAAACAAGAGGAAGCCGAACGCCAGCAGGCGGAACAAATGACGGAGCTCGCCGAGAAGATGGAGGAACTACTCAAAGATAGCAGCCGCAATGGCAGCATCGACAAGGAGACCCTCAAAAAGATGGCCGAGACCTCTCAAGCGATGCGGGAACTCGGCGAAAAGGAAATGCCTCAGGTGGAGGAAAGCCTCGGCGAAGCTCAGAATCAGAAGAATACCGAAGAGAAGTCCGAGCAAGACGTCAAGAAGGCCGTCGAACAGCAGAAGAAGAACCTGGAGAAGATGCAGGAAACCATCGACAAGGCGAACGACGCCAACCAGAACTTCGAGGCCAGCACCTTTGTCAACCGGCTCAAGAAGGCCGCCACCGAAGAAGATGGCATCGCCGTCACCGCCCTCTCCAGCAACAAGAACTTCGGGCTCCATCCGATGGAACTCGACCCCGCTGATCTCGGGGTGCTGGCCGATATCTCTCGCCAGCAGTCGGACACGGCCTCAGACGTGCGCTGGATTCAGGAAGACCTCGGGCACTTTTACACCCGCAGCAACAAGCAGGAGTTTCGTGAGATCCTCGACGAAATGATCAGCTCCGATATCGACCTCGCCCTCGAAGACATCCGCACGCGCTTGACCCAGAACCACGGCTACATCGCAGCGACCGAGGCGAAGAAGTGGGCCGCCGTACTTCGTGAATGGGCCGAAAAGCTGGAGGGCTCGCAAGATAGCCAAGGAGGTGGAGGGGGCGGCGGCGATGGCGGCGGTGATGGCGAAGACGAAGACTTCGAATTCATGCTGCGGGTGATGAGAATGATTCAACAGCAGCAGGACGTGCGGGCACGCACCCGGGCCCTCGAAACCCTTCGCAGATCCTTTGAAACCGGCGACCCATCATGAAACACCTCATCCCCATCTTCCTGATTCCGTATCTCGCCTTCGCCGACGATGCTGAGCTCGCCGAGAAAATCAGCTCGTTCCAAACCGGTTCCCGAGAGCTTTCGGAGGAACAGGACGAACTCGCTGCCGACGTCCAGCAAATCACCATCGAACAAACCCTACCCAAGGTGATCGAGTTGTTTCGCGAAGTGGAGGACGCCATGGACGAAGCCTCGGAACGGCTCTACGATTTCGATACCGGTGGTAAAACGATCGCAGCAGAAACGGATGTCATTGAGAAAATCTTCGAAGCCGCCAAGGAGCGTCAGAAGCAAAGCAGCGGTGGCCAGCAGGAACAGCAAGGCAGCGCCATGCTCGACATGATGGAGCGCATGATGGGCCGCACTCCAGATGGCGAGAAACCAGGAGGCAAACCCGGCGATAAACCCGGCGACCAGGCAGGTGAAGGCTCGACCGGCGAGTCCGACTCCCCCAATGCCGCCCAAGGCGGAAGCGTCGAAGGTAAGGTCGAAGAGCGTCGCGTGCCCAAAGGCTCGGGCACGGCCGGCAGATCACTCCCGAAAGAATTCCAGGAAGCACTCAGAGCCTACAATCAGGGGGCGGAGAAACTGACCCGCTGAAAAGCACTCACAGCTCATGAAATTCACTCACCTCATCATCGCAAGCGGCATCACCCTTGCGCCCAGTTTTGCTCAGGAATTTCCCCGCCGACCGGATGATCCGATCCCGGCGCAGCTGGAAACCGTCTACGAGCGCGGTCTCTCCTATCTCGCCAAGAACCAGAATGAGAACGGCGCATGGAACGACACCATGGGCGGCGAACCGGGCGTGGTCGGCCTCTGTGTGATCGCCTTCCTCGCCCATGGGGAAGACCCCAATCATGGCCCCCATGCGGAGAACATCCGCAAGGGCCTCGACTACATCCTCTCTCGCCAGCGCGAAAGCAACGGCTACATCGGTAGCTCGATGTACAATCACGGCTTTGCCACCCTCGCCCTCGCCGAAGCCTACGGCGCGGTCGACGAACCAAAACTCGCTCCCGCGCTGGAGAAAGCCGTGGAGCTCATTCTCTCCGCCCAGAGCCGGAATGGAGCGGGCGCCTGGCGTTACACCCCCGACAGCCGCGATGCCGACACGACGGTGACCGGCTGCCAGTTGGTGGCACTCTTTGGTGCCAGAAATGCCGGCATACCCGTTCCCGACGAAGCCATCAAGAAGGGGCTCGCCTACATGGCCCGCTGCCGGGGAGGTGATGGCGCCTACGGCTACACTTCGGCAGGCGGCGGCAAGACCACCCTCACCGCCATCGGCGTCACCTGCCTCGCCCTCGCCAAGGAAAAGGACGGCAAAGGCTTCCAGAAAAGCGTCGAGTATTTGAACGACCAGCTCAACTACCGCGAGCGCCACTACCCTTACTACTTCGAATACTACATGTCCCAGGCCCTCTTCCACTCCGATGAAAACGCGTGGAACGAATGGAATGCCAAGAACCTGCGCTACCTCGCGGCCAGCCAGAGACCGGATGGCTCGTGGCCCGGCAATAAAGGGGAGTCGTTCAACACATCAGCCGCCTTGCTCTCGCTCGCTCTCAACTACCGCTTTCTCCCCATTTACGAAAAATGATCCGCTTATCGCTGCTCCTTGCCATCAGCCTGCCATTGCTGGCCGATGACGAAAAACTCCCGGACCTGCTGAGACTCACCAACGGCGAACTCGAAGGCCACTTCGGCGGTCTCGATGCCAATGGCGTCCTTCGCTGGGAACGCGAAGACGGTATCGCCCCGATGGAGTTCAAGACCGACAAGGTGCGGCAGATCGTGCTTCAGGGCGGGCATCCGGTGGATCCCGGAAAAGACGCCGCCCACCTCGAACTCGTCAATGGCGACCGCCTGCCAGCCCATATCATCTCGCTCGATGATGAACGCTTCACACTGGATACCCCGATGGCAGGCGAGCTTCTGTTAGACCGTGACTCAGTGCTCAGCGCGGCACCAAATCCATTCGGAGGCCGGCTCATTTATGCGGGGCCTTTCGCTGAAGATGGCTGGACGTCCTACCAACCTTCCCAGGATTTCCCCGAGCCAGTCGATGCGCCCGATGATGAGGGCGAGGAAACCAAAGCTGAGAAAAACGAAAAGGCACCGGTCGAAAGCAAGGCCAGTTGGAAGCACCGCGGGTCCAAGTGGTACTTCACTGGTGGGCGGGATGCCCTGCGCAGCTCGCTAGGCATGCCAGACCAGGCGATTCTTCGATTCAGTCTCGAATGGCGGAACCGGCCACCGATTGCCATCGCCTTCCATGCCGACTTCGAACCTCCCGTCTACCCCCCACCAGCCGAAGGGGAAGAACCCAGCGCCGAAGAACTCAAGACGCTCCAGGAGCAGCGCGACAACCGCCGCCGCAACTCCCAGCATCTCGCCGACTACTTCGGCAACGCCTACGTCCTGACTCTCCGCAGCAGCTACGCCCAACTTCAACAGTGCGGGTTCGACGACAAGGGTGAACCCTTCATCAACCAAATCCGTTCTTCCTCGACCAACATCCGCTTCGACGACACGGGAACGGCGGATTTCGAAATCCGCTGCAACCGGAAGAGCGGCGAAATCGCGCTGTTCGTGAACAACGAGTTCGCCATGCAGTGGGAGACGGAATCGGAATTCGGCAACGAAGAAAACTCCGACACGGGCTATGGTGCCCCGGGTGACGGCGTCGGCTTCCAGATGCTTGGCTCCGACACCCCCGTCCGGATTTCAGACATCATCGTCGCCGAGTGGAATGGCATGCCCGACTCCGCCCGCAGCCTGCAAAGCGATGAATTGGACATCGTCCTGCTCACCAACGGAACCGATCGCTTTTCTGGCAAGGTATCCTCCATCAAGGACGGGAAACTCACTCTCGCAGGACGCTATGCTCCGCTCGACATCCCGCTCGATGAGATCGCCGAAATTCACTTTGCCCGGAACGGCCTCAAGAAACTGGAAGAAAGCCGTGAGCGCCTCGCTCGCGTCCACTTTCAGCCTATCGGTCGCCTCAGCGGCGTGGCTGGCGTCACCACCACAAAGGAAATGATTCTGGATTCCCGACTGCTTCAGAAAGTCAAACTGGATCTGACTTCCGCCGTCGTCATCGACTTCCAATCCGGCTCGAGCTTCCTCAACTATTGGGACGAAGAACTATGAGATCCCTCATCTTCGTATTGGCCTTGTCGCCCACCATCCCTCTCGCTGCCGACGAACTCGACCTCACCGGCGGAGGCAGGCTTACGGGCGTTGTTAGATCCATCAGTGCCGATGGGATCATCAAGGCCGATCTGCAGATCGCCGAAGCTCCTGTTGAAATTCAGGCCGACCGCGTCACCCAAGTCCGTTTCAGCAAAGGGCTCCGCACGCTCAATCACGACACCTTGCTGACACTCATCAATGGTGACCGCCTCCCGTGCGATATCACCGCAATCTCGGAATCCGACATCACCGTGTCCACGGACTACGCGGACTCTCTCACGGTTCCGCGCAAGTTCATCACCAATGCCCAACTTGGCATCCGTCCGAGGAAGACGATCTACAGTGGTCCCGCCAACCTGAAGCACTGGGTCGTTGAGAACAACTGGCACTACGAAGACGGCGCGATGGTTTCCGACGGCCGTGGGTCCATCTCCCGCGAATTCGACAAGCTCCCCGATTCCTATTCACTCTCCTTCCGCCTGACTTGGGCCGAGAAGCCGATGTTCAAAGCCTACTTCTCATCGGCGAACACCAATGCCATGGGCTCCAAACACGATCGCTACTGTCTGCAGGTGGGTGCCACAATGGTCGAGCTTTCCCGCCAGAGCTCCGGCAACACCACCTCGCACTCCTTGATCACGGTCAATCGCAACTACAACAGCTTCGACGACCGCGAGGCGCAATTCGAAATCAGGATCGATCACCACCGGAAGCGAATCATGCTCTACATCGACGGCCAACTGGAAGGACAGGCAGCCGATCCACTGCCGAAAATCCCGGCAGGAAAAATCGTGGTGCTGCAAAGTGAGACTTCAGATGCCGAGGCCCATCGAGTCTCCGAGATCAAGCTGATGGAATGGGATGCGGCAGGAGAACGCCACCGCAGCGAAGACCGTGGCGAAACCGGGGAAGACGCCCTGATCAACAACAAGGGAGAGCGCATCGGCGGAGATCTGCTTGGCTCCAGCGGCGTCGGCAACGACATGATCATTCTCATCAAGAGCCCCTTCGCCCCTGAAGCCCTTGAGATCCCGGCGCCCGAAGTCTCCACTCTCTTCTTCAAGGAGGCAGAACCCATTGAGCCCGACTCCACTCCGCTGATTCTTGGGCTGACAGGAGCGGGTTCCCTCGGTGCCACCGATTGCACTTTCGGCGGCGAATCCGTCGACCTCAACCACCCACTACTCGGTCGACTTTCGATAACGCGTGATGTCATCAAGCTCCTCCAACGTCGGGAGTGGCCCGAAGATCTGGAAACCCGGAGCGACGAAACCCCTGCCGAAGAATGAATGCCATCCGATTAATCTCCCTCGCTGCCTGTGGAATGGTTCAGGCCGCGCCTCCCATGACGGCACGCTTCGAAAATGGCGATAGCCTCTCCGGCACTCTGACTGGCATCACCGAAGACTCCTTCACCTGGAAGTCGGACTACTTTCCCGATCCTCAGGCGCTGAAACTACGAAACCTCGTCGAGGTGGCCCTGCCCGGAAACGAGAACATCGACATGCCGGAAGGCGATCACATCGCCGTTGTCACCCTGACCAACGATGATGTCGTCCGCGGCTCACTGACCCGTCTCGACAGCAAGGAAGTCCACCTTCGAACCAGCTTCGCCGGCGACCTCGTCTTCCGCAGAGACATGGTTGCCTCCCTCAACATTGAAGACAAACCGGAGATCTTCTTTGCGGGTCCCAATGGGCTCGACGAATGGCAGACCAACTCCGAAGGAGATTGGAGCTTTGAGCGCGGTGAACTCGTCAGTCTGAACAACGCCAGTATTTCCCGCGATATCGGCAAGCGTGATCGATTCCGAATCGCCTTCGACGTCGAGTGGCGGGGCTACCCTCGCTTCCGAGTCTTTACCTGCGCCGACAATGCCGACCTCGACGAAGTGGGAAACAGCTTCGAACTCGTCTGCCAGCGCAACTATGCCTACATGCGCAAGCGTACCATGCGCAACGATCGGAAGGAATCCGTCACCATCGGAACCACCAGTGGGGTCAAGGAGTTCCAAGAGCGCGAGAAAGTACGCGTCGAACTCCTGCACGACCTGGTGGCCGGACGGATCCGCTTCATCCTCGGTGGGCGCGTCGTCGCCGACTGGCGCGAACCAGCGCCCGGTGCCGGCAACCTTGGTGGCATGCTCCACTTCATGTCGGAATCCGGGAAGGAGATCCGGATCTCCCGGATCCGGGTGACCTCATGGGACGGCACCATCGACGGCAACTGGATGGAAGCCGGCATGGATCCTATCTTCGGGGACGAGGAACCGGATGAAAATGAGGCAAGTCCGGAAAGCCCCTCAGGCATCATCCTCCGGAATGGCGACATGATCGAAGGAAACACCGTCGGAATCGACAATGGCGTCGTCAGCATGAAAACCGAACTCGGCGAATTCGAGCTCCCGGTCTCCAGGCTCAGGAGTTTCGCCCTGCGAACCGCGGAAGAAGCCGCCAACCCGGAACTCACCTGGAAGCCAATCCTCCGCAAAGGCGACATCCGTGCCCACTTCACCGAAGGAGATCACATCACCTTCCAACTGGTCGGCTTCGGCGAGGAAACCCTTCGTGGAAAATCGCAGACCTTCGGCGAAGCCGAGTTTGACGTTTCCGCGTTCAGCCGCCTGGAGTTCAACCTCTACACCTCGGACTTCGACGACGACTGGTGAGGCCCCAGCCCGGGCGGCTTGATCGCCGCCGAGTCCTGTTCCGAGAGCGCCCTCATCAATCGCCGGTGATACTCATCGCGTGGCACTTCCTCGGCACCGAACTGCTTCAGGTGAGGCGTGATCCACTGGGTATCTAGTAACTCAAACCCACTTGCCCGCATCCCCTCCACCAGATGGACCAGAGCGATCTTCGAAGCGTCGGTCTTTTTCGAGAACATGCTTTCGCCAAAAAACACCCGTCCCATCGCCACCCCATAGAGACCTCCCTGCAATCCATCCTCATCCCAACACTCCACCGAATGGGCGTAGCCCCAGTCGTGAAGCAGGCAATAGCTCTCCACAATCACCTCATCGATCCACGTTTCCTCCCGATCCGCGCAGTATTCCATCACCTGCCGGAATGCCGTGTCCCAGCGGACCTCGAAGGGCTTCTTCCGCAAGGCCCTCTTCAAGCCATGAGGCACATGAAACCGCTCATCCAGCGGAATCAATCCCCGCTTCAAGGGCGAGAACCAGACGATCTCTCCCTCGTCCGCCATGGGAAACACTCCCTGAGCATAGGCGCCCAGCAAGACCTGAGGCGGCAGAACCTTTTGTTTTGGTGACTCGGACACTTACCACCCGGATGAATACCCTAGGTAGACTTCGAACGAAAGTTCGAAGTCAGAGCCACCAAACTCATCAATTCGCAAAATTTCCGATTTCAAATTGTCGAACTCGCCTTACATCTGCGGCATGAAAGGCCTCATCATTGACCTCCCCACCCTTCCCGAAGAGGGAAAGGAATTTGTCGGAGAGATTCCGGACGCCGTTTTCGACCTGCCGCCGAAGGACGCCAAGCCCGTCGGCCCTCTGAACTACGACCTTTGGGTTCAACGCTTCGAATCCGAGCTCCTGCTCACCGGCTCGCTCTCCGCGTCCTTCGAATTCACCTGCGTCCGAACGCTGCACCCCTTCACCCAGACGATTTTTGTCGAGCACGCGGCGATCTCCCTCGAAATCGGGAATTCCAGCCAGATCGATGCCACCGAAGCCTTGCGGGAAGAGGTTTTGATCCACTTTCCGACCGACCCCCGCTGCGACGATGCGGACGAACCCCAGAAATGCGAAATCGATCCTAAGTATTTGGCAGTAGACAAACCCTCCGAGGATGACGTAAAGACCCGGCCCCGCGACGAAGGCGACGACCGATGGTCTGCCCTCGATGCGCTCAAGAAGTCCGATTCAGAACCTTAAGCACTTTACGTCATGGCTGTACCAAAACGTCGTCAATCCAAGAGCCGCCAAAAAATGCGCCGTGGTGCAAACCGCTGGCGTGCCCCGATCTTCAAGAGTTGTCCCGAGTGTGAGAGCCGCGTGCCCTCCCACATCGCCTGCCCTTCCTGCGGTTACTACCGCTCGCGCAAGGTGCTGGAAGTGGATGCTTTCTGAGGCTCTCCTCCCCGCCTTTCCCAAATCGCCGTGTCGGACTTCTGACTCGGTGATTTCTTGTATCCACATCTCGCAAAAAACCTACGCATGATTGTCGCACTCGATGCCATGGGCGGCGATAAGGCCCCCGCCGTCAACCTCGCCGGAGCCCGGGATGCTCTTGCCCACTACCCCACGATCAAGAAGCTCATCCTCGTCGGAGAGCAATCCGTCATCGAGTCCGCGGCTCCCGCTCACGATCTGAACCTTTCCGATCCACGGATCGAAATCGTCCATGCGTCCGAGGTCATCGGCATGTGCGAGCCGGGTGCCAAAACCATTCGACGCAAGAAGCAGTCGTCGATCTCCATCGCCCTCGATCTCGTCAAATCGGGCGACGCCGATGCCTTCGTTTCTGCCGGCAACACCGGTGCCTGCGTCGCGGGGGCCCAGATCAAGCTGCGCCTCATCCCGGGCATCGAGCGCCCCGGCATCGCCTCGGCCCTGCCCAACGAATTCGGCGCCTGCCACCTCCTGGACGCCGGTGCCAACCCGGAAGCGAAACCCTCCCACCTCCTCGGCTATGCCATCATGGGCAGTGCCTTCGCGACGGGCGTGATGGGTGTCAAACGCCCCAAGGTCGGCATCATGTCGAATGGCGAAGAAGATGAAAAGGGCACGGCGTTCACCAAGGAAACCTTCGCTCTCATCAAGCAGTTCGTCGAAACCGGACGCGCGCCCTTCGAATTCCTCGGCAACGTCGAAGGCCACGACCTTTTCGAAACCGAACTCGACGTCTGCCTTTGCGACGGCTTCACCGGCAACGTCGTGCTCAAGAGTTGCGAGGCGACCGCCAAGGCGATGTCCAAGTGGCTCAAAGCCTCACTCACCGCCTCTCCCATTCGCAAGATGGGGGCACTGATCGCCAAAGGAGCCTTCGTTGAACTGAAACACCGCTCAAGCGCCGAATCCTACGGCGGCAGCCCTCTTTTGGGCATCAACGGTGTGGTGATCATCGCCCACGGCGGATCCAGCGCCCTGGCCATCCAGAATGCCGTTCGCGTCGCCGTCGAAAGTGTCGACCACAAGGTCAACAAGCACATCTCCGAAACGCTTGAGGCACTGAAGGACTGACGAGCCCTACGCCCGACGCTTCCGGTTCACCAATCGTTGCACATCATCGAGCATCAGATAGATGCTGGGCACGAGGAAGAGCGTAATCACCGTCGCAAAGAGAATTCCGAAGCCCAGCGAAACCGCCATCGGAATCAGGAAGCGCGCTTGAAGATCGGTTTCCAGCAGCATCGGCATCAGGCCGGCAAAGGTGGTGAGCGAGGTCAGCATGATCGCGCGGAAGCGCTTTCCTCCCGCTTCAACCGCCGCCTGACGGATCGGATGTTCGCCCCGGTGACGGTTGACGTAGTCCACCAGCACGAGGGAGTCATTCACCACCACCCCGGCCAGTGCCACCAAGCCGCACATCGACATGATCGAAAGATTCAGGCCGAGCAGGATGTGACCACCGATCGCCCCGATGATCCCGAAGGGAATCACCGACATGATGATCAAAGGCTGCCAGTAGGACCTGAGCGGAATGGCGATCAGCACGTACATGATCACCAAGGCACCGAGGAAGCCGATTCCGATTTCCCGGACACTGTCCGCCTGATCCTTCTGCTCTCCTTCAAAGGCGTAGCGCACACCGGGAAACTTCGACGGAATCTTTGAAAGGACCTCTTCCGTCAGAGTCTGAGCGATCTCGGTCCCGTTGGCGTCCCCGATCGTATCGGCCGTGATCTTGATCGAGCGCTGACGGTCCGTGCGATTGATGACCGAAGCCCCCCGCCCGAAGCCATACTCGACGACCTGCCTGAACGGGACTTCTTCCCCGCTCATGGTCCTGATCTTCATTTCCTCGAGCGACTCAAGCGTTCGCCGGTCATCCTGCGGAAAACGGATCATCACCTTCACTTCATCCCGCCCGCGCTGCAGCCTCTGAGCTTCGTCCCCATAGAAGGCATTGCGAACCTGGCGGGCGATGTCCTCGAGCCGCAAGCCGAGCGATCGGCCGGCGGGCGTCAGTCGAATCAAACGAAGCTCATCCTTTCCTTCCCGGTCGGAGTCTGAGATTTCGACCACTCCCTCGTACTCACCGAGGGCCGCCTTCACCCATTCCGTCGCCTCACGCAGTCGCGAGAGATCCTGCCCGGCAAGATTCAAGTCGATCGCGTTTCCACCTCCTGCAGCTTCCGATGACATGGTCAATTCAACAAGTCCCGGAATCTCACCAAGCTCCTTGCGCCACTCATCGATGAACTGACTGGCTCTCACCGTCCGTCCCACCGCCGGAGTCAGCTCAACCGTCACCTCTCCAAGATGCGTCGCCTTCGGCGGCCCCGCCGGTGCCATGCTTGTAATGAAAGGCTGGATGCCTGCGCTGGTGAGAAAATGCTTCAGCACCGGCTCACCCGCATCGTTCTTCAAACGCTGGCCCACCGCCACCGCTGCCGCTTCGAGTCGCTGCGAAACCTCAACCGATGCCTCGAATGGCACTCCTTGCGACAATTGGAACTTCGCCGAAATGATATCGCCTTCAACTTCCGGGAAGAACTTGAACTTCACGTGACCACCGGCGACGTAGCCAAGGGTAATCAACAGCAAGGCGACAAACCCGGCAGCCGTGACATAGCGCCAGCGCAAACAAAGCTCCAGCGTCGGCTTGTAAACCTTTGCAACAAAAGTCTCCAAACCATCGGCAATTTTTCTTTGCAGACGGAAAATCGGATTCTTCGGCTTCTCCTTGCGATGGGGTGCCAGCAACGACAGATGGGCAGGAAGTACGAACTTCGACTGAATCAATGAGAAGGCCAGTGTCGGAATCACCACCAAAGGAATGTTCGGCCAGATTTTTCCACTCACGCCGCTCAGCCCGAGCATCGGCGTGAAGGCGACCATCGTGGTCAGCACCCCGAACACCACCACCGTGCCAACTTCGTGAGTCCCCTTCCATGAAGCGATCCTCGGATGCTCGCCCGCCTGAATACGCGAGTACACATTTTCCCCGGTGACAATCGCATCATCGACCACGATCCCGAGCACCAGGATGAACGAGAACAGCGAGATCATGTTGATCGATATGCCGAGGTACGGCATCAACCATAGACCACCGGCAAACGAAACCGGAATCCCCAGTGCCACGAGGAACGCGAGCGAAGGACGCAGGAACAAAGCCAGCACCAACAGCACCAACAGCAGACCCCACATCGCGTTGCGCATCAGCAAATCAAGACGCCCTTGGAGGTAACTGCTTTGATCATTCCAAATCGCCAGATTGACTCCGCGCGGCAAGCGTGTTTCGGCGACATCCAAGTAGGCATTCACCACCCGAACCAGGCGCAGCGTGTCCTCCTCTCCGACCCGGTAAACATTCACCAACACACCCGACTTGCCGTCGAAGCGGGTCGAAATATCCACATCCTCGAAACCGTCAATAACCGTCGCCACATCCTCCAACAGAATCTCAGACCCGTCGGCACGGCTCGCCACCGGCACGGAGCGAAACTCATCCGCAGTGAAGCGTTTGCCCAAAGCCCGCAAGATCAGCTCCCCACCGTCGGCCCGGATCGATCCGCCGGGAAGATCCACCGAGGTTTGCCGCACGGCACTTGCCACCTGCGCGTGCGTCAGACCCAGTTCGCGCAGCCGGTCCTCGGAAACCTCGATCGAAAGCTCATACTCCCGCGTCCCCGCGACATCCACCTGAGAGATGTCCGCCGTTCCACCCAAGGCCTTTGCCAGGAAATCAAAGATCCCATCCGCAGGAGGCTCCTCAAAGGTCAGCAAGTCATCACGGATCTGCTCGGCGATCCGATTGAGCGTCGTCTCATCAACCTCCTGATCGGTCGTCACCGCAATGCTGAGCACCGGTGCCTTGACCACGATTTCCTCAAGCAATGGCTTCTCGGCTTCCTCGGGAAAATTATCAATGGAGTCGACCCGGCTTTTGACATCATCAAGCAATTCACGGACGTCATAACCGGTCTCCACTTCAACCGTCACGGATCCCATGTTCTGGGCAGCCGTCGACCGGATCTTCTTGATGCCTGTTAGATCCGAGATCGCCTCCTCGACCGGCACGTTCACTCCACGTTCGACCTCTTCAGGCGTCGCATTCGGATACGGCACGTTCACCAGCACGGCATCGATCGCCAGTTCGGGGAAAATTTCCTTTCTCAAGGTGAACCAGCTCGAAAAGCCGGCCATGAGCACTGCGAGCATCAGGAAGTTCCCCGCCACGTGGTTCTTGCTGAACCATTTAATCACCGCTTCCATGATCCTATTCGCTTGGTCCCTCGTCGACGACTACCTTCATTCCGCTGATCGGCGCGTCGAGACGGGTCAGCACCAGCCGGTCCTCCGCTTCGAATTCTCCTCGGGTGATCAGCACATCCCGCATCGATCTCAAGACCTCGACCGTGCGCTTCTGCAGCTCTCCATCGTGCTCCACCCAGACCTCGTTCTCACCACGAACCGCTGACCGCGGAATCTCAAGCACCCCATCGATCTCGCTACCGGGAACGATCGCTTCGACAAATAACCCGACCGGCGGATAAGGAAGGCCACTTGAGGATGGCAATACCTTCGCGATGCCATAGCCCGAAAGGGTGGCTCGCTCGACTTCCCCTTCGATCCGATCAAGAAGTGCTGGCCAGGTTTGCTGCTCACCGCCGATCATCGCTTTCAAGACGAACTCTGCTGTATCCACTCCATTGAGATAACCAAAGTCTCTCAGCGAAAACGGCAATCGCACTTCGAGATCACTGTCGGAATAGATCTCGGCAAGACGAGTGCCCGGCATCACCACCGCACCCTCTTCCACATCATCCGATCGCACTCGACCGGAGAACGGCGCCACCACCTTGGTGCGCTCCAAATCCCGCTCGGCCCGCTCGACTTCCGCAGCCGCCGACTCAATCCGCGCCTCGGCACTTTCAATCTGCGGCTTGCGCAGCACCAATGGCGAAGCTTCTCCCCGTCCGAGCTTCTGCCAATCCCGGTCAGCCTGAACGGCTTTCGCCTTCTCCACCTCCAGCGCCAATCGCGCGTCCGCCAAGGCGGCTTTCGCCATCGCCACATTCGCCCGGTAGTCCGCAGGATCAATCTCGAGCAGCACGTCTCCCTTATTCACCCGCCCGCCCTCGACGAGCTGTGGTGAAACCGAGATCACCCGCCCCCCAACCTCCGATGCCAGCATGACTTCGCGACGGCTTTCAACCACCCCCTGAGTCGTGATGGTCACGCTGTGTTGGTGGGGATCCAGCGTCATCACCTGCACCGTCGGGATGATCGCTTTGGGTTCCTCCTGTTTCGCCTTCA
Source organism: Haloferula sp. (assembly GCF_049672945.1). Taxonomy (NCBI): domain Bacteria; kingdom Pseudomonadati; phylum Verrucomicrobiota; class Verrucomicrobiia; order Verrucomicrobiales; family Verrucomicrobiaceae; genus Haloferula; species Haloferula sp. Next base: position 29,982 of record NZ_JBATWY010000141.1, read on the forward strand.
CCCTGTTCACGACGAACAGGATCATCACGCTGGCTCCGCCTATCAGAATTACCAGCACCAACACAAAGGACAATACTGCGCTGATCGCACCCTTCCGCGCGACTTCTTCGTTTTCCATTTCTTCAGCTAACATGTTCGGAGTGAGTTAAAGTTTGTAGTCACCACCCAGGGCGAGGTGCAGGTTGACCCGATTATCCAGACGCAGACGCCTCAGGATCAGTTGCTGGGTCGCCAGCTCGATCCGACGGCTTTCGGAAACAAGAAGCGTCAGCACATCACCCGTTCCCAAGGCAAAATCCCGGGTCGCTGACTCGGCTCCATCAGTCGCGATTTCCAGTGCCTGACTCGTCGACTGCTCGCGCTCTGCCAGAAAGCGATCGGAGGCCAGCGCCAGTTCCACTTCGCCGAAGCCATCGAGAACCGTCTGCTGCAGATTCGCCAAGGCCTCCTTTTCCTCCGCACTACGCGCGTCCAATTGGGATCGAAGCGCACCACCTCTCAGAATCGGCTGCACGGCCTGCCCAGCGATCGACCAAACACCGAATCCACTATCGAAAATATTTCCCAGCTCGCTGGTGCTCTGACCCGAGCTCCCCGTCAGTGAAAAGCTCGGGTAAAACGCCTTGCTGGCCTCAGCCTCACGTCGACCGGCCGCCGCCAGCTGCCGTTCGGCAGAAAGGATGTCCGGGCGACGCAATAACAACTCCGACGGAAGACCCGCCGGCGGGAACTTGGGAACCTTCGGCAACTTCGCGGAACCCACAATTTCCGCCGATGGATAGCGCCCCAGCAATATCTCCAACTGACGCTTCGCCTGATCGTTCTCCCCCTCCTGCTGAGCCAAATTCGCCTGCGCCGTTGCGACATCGGTCTCGGCCAGGCGTAGCTGGGAAGCATTCGCACCTGCTTCGTCGGAAGCCAGTTCGAAGCGTCCGCGAATCAACTCAGCGGTATCCTTGCGGACGCGTAGCGAATCCTTCGCCAAGGCAACCTGCTCGTTGGTCTCAGCCAAGAGCAACCAGGCGCGCACCACCTGCGCCGCCAGCGAGGCACGAGCGCCAAGGTAAGTGTATCCCTGCGCCTGAAGGTCCGCCAGAGAAGCCTCCTCACCCGCCCGAATCCTCCCCCACAAGTCGATCTCCCACTGGAGGTTCAAGCTCGCCCCATAAGTGTTCGCAATCGAAGAACCCGCCGCCCCCGGGAAACCAATGAAGTTCCGCTTGTCCCGAGATCCATTCAGCGCTGCGTTCAATTGGGGACGTGCCGCAGCACCCGCACCCCGCGCCGTCGCCGAAGCCCGTTCGACGCGTGCCGCTGCCGCCTGCAGATTCCTGTTAGACTCATAAGCCTCGCCGACCAGGGAGCTGAGATCCCGACTTTCAAAGCGATCAACCCAGTGGTCGTCGATGCCTGCCTTGGCCTCGCGTGTCGCACTCCAGCTTCCCGGCGCGCTCCCCGCTTCGTCCATCCGACTCTCTGGAGGCAGCACCGTGCATGCGACAAGGATCAAGGGCAGCAACCCACCCACACATGTGTTAGAAGGCAATCTCACAATACTCAGAATCGAAACTCCTCTTGAGGCCCCTTCGCACGGGACTCCCCGCGCGGCAACTCCTGTCTCAATCCAGCCGCGCTGAACTGAATGAATCGGGAGAGCGTCTTTTCCATCGGTGGCGAGCCCGACTCACCCTGGGTAAACCGATTCAAGGTTTCACCATGCGCCATGGTGTGAATCATGGCACCGACGGTGAAATGAATGCGCCATAGCAACTCCTCGTCATCCAGTGTGGGAAGCGCTTTCGCAAAGGCCTTTTTGAAGCGGATCAACATCAACTGAAAGCCTTGCTCTACCGACTTCGGCAGCTGCCCGCCGCGATCACCCAGACAGCGCCCCATCAGTTTATAAAACATCTTCTCCGAGAGCTCGCTCTTCCTCACCTGAGTGGCAAAGGGCCGAATAAAGGCATCGAGAAGTTCTTCGAGCGGAATCGCCTTGCTCCCCGATTTCTTCTCCAGAGCGTCAAGCCTCGCCAGTCGCTCGTCATTGACCGGATTGATGTAGCGCTCAATCACCATTTCGACCAGATGCTCGCGACTGTTGAAGTGGTAATTCACCGCCGCCACGTTCGCCCCGGCACGCTCGGTGATGTCCCGCACGGAAACCGAGTCAAAACCCTCCTCGGAGAACAATTGCTCGGCGGCCTCCAACAAGCGCTGGCGAGTTGCTGCTCCACTCTCGGCTTTTGACTTCGTCGTGCTCATCGGCCACGACTCTGACCCACGACCAATTATTGTCAAACGACTGATTGAATATTTTGTTGGAAAAATTTTACCGCCAATTCATTCCCAATGATTTACGAGCTTGTGAAAATTTTCACAAGCTCGATCTTGCTGTTTAGGAATGCCGTGGCAGTGTCGCGGTGTGAGTAACAAGCGCGAATCGAAAGTCCGTCGGGTTCTAATCATTGGTGGAGGCTTCGCCGGCCTCGAAACCGCCCGCAAGCTTTCCGGAGACTCCCGCTTTTCGGTAACTTTGGTCGATCGCACCAATCACCACCTTTTCCAGCCCCTGCTCTATCAGGTCGCCACGGCTTCCTTGGCCGCTCCTGACATCGCCCGCTCGATCCGCCAGATTTTGGCCAAGGCGGAAAACGTGACGGTGCTGATGGACGATATCGAGACCATCGACCCGGACGGCAAAGTCGCGACGGGAGCATCCGGCACCCGCTATGAATGGGACTACCTCTTGCTCGCCGCGGGAGCGCGGACGTCCTTTTTCGGCAATCCGCAGTGGGAGCAGCACACCCTCGGACTCAAATCGCTTGCCGACGCCCAATCGGTCCGGCGCACCATCCTCACCAATCTCGAGCGTGCCGAGCGCACCACCGATCTGGAGGAAAGAAAGAAGCTCATGACCGTCGCCATCGTCGGTGGTGGCCCGACCGGGGTGGAATTGGCAGGGGCCCTCGCGGCGCTCGTTCGCCATTCGATGAAAGACGAGTTTCGCCATCTTGAAACCTCCGACTTGAGGGTGATCCTCATTGAAGATGCCAAGTTCGTCCTCTCGACATTCGACAATGATCAGAGCGAATACGCACGCCAACGGCTGGAATCCTTGGGTGCCGAGGTCCGCACGGGCCATCGGGTCAGCGATGTTTCCGAACAGCGATTGGAGTTTACCGACGGGACTTCGCTTGAAGCCGCAGCCATCATCTGGGCCGCCGGGGTCGAAGCCCATCCCCTCACCCGCCAACTCGGAGTTCCCTTGGCAGATGCGGCGGGTCGCATCACTCCTGAGCTCGATCTGTCGCTTCCCGGCAAGCCGGATATCTTCGTCGCCGGTGATCTTGTTCGAATGACCGACCGCGAAGGCGTCGCCGTTCCGGGAGTTGCCCCCGCCGCCGTTCAGATGGGAGACCACGTCGCTGATGTGTTGAAGGAGGAAGCAAGGCTCGAAGGGACCCGCTTTGCAGACACGAAAGTGTCGCTGAGACCCAAGTTCCGATACTTTGACAAAGGCATGATGGCCATCATCGGAAAGAACGTGGCGGTCGTGAAAGCCGGCAGAATGAAACTTCGCGGCTTCCCCGCCTGGGTCGCCTGGCTGCTGGTCCACATCCTCTTCCTCATCGGTTTCCGCAACAAGCTCGCCGTCCTGCTCGGCTGGGCCTTCTCTTACATCAAGAACGAACCGGAAGCGCGAATCATCGTCCATCCACCGGCTGACCGCGCAGCCGGATAGCACAGCAGGTGGGACTCTCTTCCCTGGTACTACCCTGCAAACCCGCTTCCCAAGCTTGAAGATGGATCAATAGGTGCCAATCTTCCTTGAACAAAGTCCCTCCTCAGTAACGATTTCCCATCGGACCCATGAAACTCGGAATTCCACTTGCCGCCGGCGCCGTCCTGATTGCCTCCGTTGGCTCCTTCATCGCCGGCCGTGCCAGCTCGCCCAATCCCGCCAGCTCCGCAGAAAAGTCGGCAGTCGCGGTGCCGGAAAGAACTCCGAAAATTGAGCGCTCAACAGGATCGGCGAGCACAAGCTTGTCGCAGGCCATGCGCGCCAACGAAGGTCCTTCTGCGAGCGGCGCCTCTGCCGCCGCCGAGGAAATGAAGCGGATCATCAGCACGATCGATCCTTTGGACCGCGCCCAGGCGTGGCTGGATTTCATCAACACACTGGAACCCGACGAGTTCGAGAACGTCGTCGCCGAATTCCGTGACTCGGGATTCGCCCAGGAAAACATGGGCGAGTATGCCATGCTGCTAACCGCCTGGGCAAAGATCGATCCACTCGAAGCGCTCGACTACGCCAAGGAAAACACCGGCAGCCCCTTTGCCCGGAACACCATCCTAGCGTCATGGGTCACCACCGATCCCGAGGCCGCAATTGCCTGGGCTCAGGACAATCATGAGGGCGACGATGCCAATCCTTGGATGGTTGGCGTGATCCGCGGCCTGGCGCAATACGACCCCGCCCGCGCAAGCGAGTTGATGACCTCGATGCCCTACTCCGAGGAACGCGGCGACGCCCTCAGGTCCATCATTCCCCACCTCATTTCTCAAGGTGGCGATGCCGCCAAAAACTGGGCGACTTCCATCGAAGACGACCGTCTCCGCGATGGAGCCATTCGTCGCGTTGCAGAACAACTCGCCAAGGACGACCCGCGCGGCACCGCCGAATGGCTCACCACCAGCGGCGGCGATGCCGCCAACGGAGCCATCGACAACGTGATGGGCGTCTGGGCTCGCGAAGATTCAGCGGCTGCCATCGCTCATTTCGATAGCATGCCGTCCGGTGAACTTCGCACCAACGCCCTCCGGGGACTCTCGAACCAGATGGCCATGGAGAACCCAAGCCAGGCCGCCGACTTTCTCGATTCGCACGCCGGCGACGCCGACGACAACACGTACCGCCAGTTCGTCTGGCATTCAATGAGGGACGACCCGGCGCTTGCCGCGAACTACATCGCCCGGATCGGCGACGACGGTGATCGCGATCGCATGTATCGCCGGATGCTGGAAGGTTGGATGTGGCGCGACCTCGACGGTGCCTCACAATGGATCGGCTCCGCCCAACTCCCCGAGGGCGTCGCCAAACACCTGGAAAGCCGGATGCAGGACGTTCGCGAAAGGCAACGCTGAATCACCATTTCCCCCCGATCTCAAACTGGCCCCTCTTTCCGGGGTCGACCTCCGCCCATTCATCATCAAAGCTCCCTTCAGCATGCGTCTAATCCTTCTTTTCCTCCTCGCCATCCTTCCCTCTCTCGCCGCCGATCCCAAGGCCGGCTCTGATGACAAGCCTGATAAGAAGCCGCCTGCGGAGACCAAACCGAAGGACCCCGTCACACGCGAGGGCTCCGTCACCATCGAGGGCAAGAAGATCGACTACACGGTGACGACTTCCAAACTCCAGCTCAAGAAGGACGATGGAACACCACGCGCTTCGATCTTCAACGTCAGCTACCTGCGCAAGGACGTCGAAGACGCTTCAAAACGCCCGGTGATGTTCGCCTTCAACGGCGGCCCTGGCTCATCAGCCGTGTGGCTCCACTTGGGAATTCTTGGGCCCTACCGCGTCGACATCCCCGGCGACGGCACCGAAGCACCGGCACCACCGGCAAAATTCATTCCAAACGAATTCTCCATCCTCGACTACACGGACCTGGTTTTCGTCGATCCGGTCTCCACCGGCTACAGCCGGGCGGAAAAGGATGCCAAGCCCTCCGATTTCCATGGTGTCAACGAGGACATCAACTCCATCGGTGACTTCGTCCGTCGCTGGATTACCGAAAACGACCGCTGGTCTTCGCCCAAGTATCTACTAGGAGAATCGTACGGAGGGGTTCGCGTCGCCGGCCTCTCCGAACACCTCCAGTCACGCTACGGCATGTCACTCAACGGGGTCATCCTGCTCTCGTCACTGCTCGACTTCCGCACCCTGCGCGGCGGTGAAGGTGACGATCTGGTGTATTCGGTCTTCCTTCCCACCTACACCTCGGTCGCTCACTTCCATGGAAAGATCAAAGGCGAGCGGGACGCCCTCGTCGAAGAGGCCCGCCAGTTCGCGAACGGCGACTACGCCCTCGCCTTGATGCAGGGCAACGCCCTAGCTCCTGAGAAAAAGAAGGAAATCGCTGCTACACTTTCCCGGCTGACTTCACTCGATGCCGACTTGATCGAAAAACTCGATCTTGAAATTGATCCCAGCCTTTTCCGTGCCGAACTGCTGCGCTCCGAAGGCAAGGTCGTCGGACGCTTCGATGCCCGCGTCGCCTGGCCAGCCGGCAATGAAGCCAGCCAGTGGCCCGAATACGACCCATCCTTCTCGCTCGCCCTCGGCGCCTACTCCACCGCCATGCTCAGCTATCTCAACGAGAAGCTCGGCTGGGACGAAGACGCTCCTTATGAGATTCTGACGGGCAAAGTCCAGCCATGGAAATGGGATGCCGACAATCGCTACGTCAATCTCACCAACCGACTCGCCACTGCGATGCGCGACAACCCCCATCTGCGCGTGCTTGTCATGGAAGGTGGCTGTGATCTGGCCACCCCTCCAGACGGAATCCGCTACTCCCTCAACCAGATGACCGATTCTCCGGAGTCGGTGCAGAACAGGATTACCCACACCGAGTATGAGGCAGGTCACATGTTCTATCTCAATCCTCCGGATCTCGAGAAATCGCGCAAGGACCTTGTCAAGTTCCTCTCGGGGGAATGACTTAAGGCCTTCGTGAACACCTGTTAGGCATCATCGCCAACCATCACGCCAAGCGCCTCCTCGCCCCAATCCGCTCCCCGGCTTGAAGTCGGTAGGGAATTCGAGGTGCTTGGACCCTTCTGATTCTGGAGTTTGATTTCGGTCATTCCTACAAGTTCATTTCACGGCCTACGCCTATCTCATGGATTTCGACAAGACCGCTCCCGTGACCCCGGGATCTGGTCGAAACCATATCAGTAACCAGCTTCTAACAGCCAGCCAGGCCACGAAACACGAAGGCGTCGAATTCTGAAACGGGATTCGGCGTTTTACGTTCGGAGAAGCCTCCTTCAGAAGCGACTCAATCGGGACAGCTCACTTCCCACCATTCCCGAAATTCCCGCAAAGGTCTCCTCGATCAGGCTGAGCGGGCGGTCGGCATTCCAGAATATCGACCACTGCCGGACAATAAGCTTACCTCCCGTCGGGATGGCGACGAGTGTCCCCTCATCCAGCTCCCGCTTGGCGACCCATGGCGCGATGATTCCGACTCCGATGCCGATTTTCGACATCTCCTTGATCGCCTCCATGTCTCCCAGCACGAGCGGTGCCCGCAAGCGAATGCCCATCTCTTCAAAGTGCTTCTCCAGCAGACGATGGGTCTCACTCGACCGCGCGTAGATGATGAACTGAATCTTTTCAAGATCCTCCCGATCAGGGACACCACTCTCGGCCCAGGGATGAATGGGAGGAACGACAAGGGCCATCTTGTCTTCGAACAGCAGCCGGGATTTCGAAGTTTGCGCGCCTTGCGTTTTCAATCCCAGGACGAGATCCAATTCATGTTCGGCAAGCCGCTCCAGCAAGCTCACCGTATCACCGGCCTCAATCGCGGGTTCACAGCGGGGAAAGCAATCGCGAAACTCCCTCAGCACCGTCGGCAAAAGGAATTGGCAAAGCGAATGCGGTGCTCCGATGCGGATCCGACTCTGTCCCCAGCGCTTCAAGCCATCCAACTCACGACCGGCCATCTCGAGCTCTCCAAGGACTCGCCGACAACGCCTGAGAAAGACATGCCCTTCCTCAGTCAGGACCGTCTTCTTTCCAAGACGCTCAAGCAGCCGACAATCAAGGCTGTCTTCCAAAGCACGCATCGAATGGCTGATCGCCGACTGCGTCAGATAGAGCTTCTTCGCCGCCAGCGTGAAACTTCCCTCATCTGCAACCGCCACAAAGGCCCTGAGCTGTCGGAGGTCGGGTAGCAGCTCATTCATGAGGTAAATTCATTCCGGATTCCGCGAGAAATCAGCACGGTGCATGCCAAGCCCCCATGATTGGCACCCTTTGCGCTTGTGAGCGCTCATGCCCATGAACTCCGCCACAAGCCCCATTCGATTGGGATTTGTCCCGCTCAACGACTGCGCTCCCGTGGCGGTGGCACACGAACTTGGAATCTTCAAGAAATACGGTCTGAACGTGCAGATCTCCCGACAGCCGGGATGGGCCACCGTTCGCGACATGCTGTTTTATGGCGAACTCGATGCCGCTCAGTCCATTGCCGGACTCGCCTTCTACTTCGCCTTGGGACTTAGCAATTTGCGAAGGGACATGGCCGTCCCCTTGATTCTCAGCGCCCACGGGAACGCCATCACCCTCTCCAACGAACTTCCTGCCGAATCCATCCGCCATGGCGAGGGCCTTGCCGCCTTCATCACCCATCGTTGGAAAAACCGCCGACCACCAACTTTTGCCGCCGCCCATCGCTTCTCCTCCCATCACATCCTGCTCCATGCCTGGCTGAAACGCCACGGACTGGAACCCGGCCGCGATGTCGAGATCGTCTTTCTTCCACCACCGCTCATGCCCGGCCACCTCGCGTCCGATCACATCGACGGCTACTGCGTCGGCGAGCCGTGGAATTCAGAAGCCATTCTCTCGGGAAACGGCTGGTGTCCCGCCACCTCGGCCGAATTGGCTACCGGACACCCGGAAAAAGTCCTTCTGGTCGAAGGATCCTTCATCGGCGAGCGGCGTGAAGAAACCATCGCGCTTGGTGCCGCCCTCCTCCACGCCTGCCGGATCTGCCACGACCAGGAATTCCGCCCGGAGCTGATCGATATCCTTTCAAAACCTGACTACACCGGCTGCTCGAAAGCCACCCTTCAGAACAGCCTCGGCCGGGTCTTCCTCAGTGGCAGGGGCAATATCGACGCTTCGGACTTCCACCTCTTCTATGGCAACGACCTGAACTGCCCCACCGCAGACAAGGCCTCATGGTTCCTTTCCGGCATGCGCAGCACCGGACTCCTTCCGGACAACACCACCGCCGCCCCCCTCACCCGACTCTACCGTCAGGACCTCTTCCGTGCTTCGGAAAAAATCCTCCTGCCGGCATGACCGAAACTCATCCCATCGATGAGAATGCAGCTCATGCAATCCTCCTTGAGTGAGCTTTCGTGGCACACCCACCGCTGCATGACGTGGTGACTACCAACACCAACGTCTCATGCATATTCGTCACGCCATTTTCATCATATCGCTCGGACTCGGATCACTCCACGCCGATCAACTCGACGTCGAAAAAAACGAACTGAAATTCAGCTTCATCAAGCTGACCGACGGCCCCCCATTGTCATCGCCAAGGAAAAAGGCTTCTTCGAAGACGAAGGCCTCCAGGTCGAAGTGATCGCCCAACCAAACTGGAAGACCCTGCTCGACAATGTCATTTCGGGTGGACTCGACGGTGCCCACATGCTCTCCGGCCAGCCGATTGCCGCGACCATCGGCTTCGGCACCAAGGCCCACGTGATCACCTCCTTCACCATGGATCTCAATGGCAAAGGCATTACCGTTTCCAATGATATCTGGAGCCAGATGCAGGAAAACGATCCCAGCCTCGACTCCCCCACTCCCCCACTGCCACGCACCCCATCACCGCTGACTCACTGAAGCCCATCATCGATGAGAAACTCGAAGACGGCGAGAAGCTCCAGATGGGCATGGTTTTCCCAACTTCGACCCATAACTACGAAATCCGCTACTGGCTCGCTGCCGCAGGGATCCATCCCGGCATGCATACCGCGACCGACATCGGCGGCCGCACCGATGCCGAAGTGGAACTCTCCGTCACCCCACCACCGATGATGAGTTGGCACTACATCGCGGAATGCGAACTGAGCGCGTTCTCACGGCAGTGCCTCCAGTGCCGCATTGCAGGCATGGGTGAACTCCGAACTGAAGTCGCGGCCTGGACCAAAGAACGCAACGGCAAGACGGTCCGAATCAATTGGCACTTCTTCACATCGGACGCGCGGATCAAGCTCAAGACCCTTTTCCCGTCAATTGAGCCCGGTTAGATCACTAGTGCCCATACGCGACCATGGGATCGATCCGTGAAATGTGGCGTTCGATCCGGCAGGTGGTGAAGAGCATCAATCACCAGCTTGCGCCGTGGCGTAGCTGTCTCGGTCATTGATCATCCGCAAGATCGATCAATTCCAAGGACGAGTGGTCCCACCTGCTCTTGCAATCATGATCGGGACGGTCATGCCACGACGGATGCCCTCGAAATTGCGATAAGTCACGCACCACTCTGGTCTGTGTCCTTTCTCTTTTCCTCCAAGAAAGATAGTCTACCCTCCCCCCAATGAGATTTCTCACTTTGCTACTGCTCGGAGCCTGCATGGCTTCCGCTACTCCCCTGTTCGATGGCAGGACGCTTGATGGCTGGGAAGTTCGAGAGGGCGAGGAGCAGTGGTGGAAGGTCGCGGACGGTGCCATCGTCGGGGGATCTCTCGAAAAGCCGATTCCCCACAACACCTTCATCACGCTCCCCAAGCGCTACTCGAATTTTGAGCTGCGATTGAAGGTCAAAGTCGAAGGGGCGAAACCCAACGCTGGCATTCAGATCCGCAGCGAGCGGATTCCGAATCATCACGAAATGATCGGTTACCAGGCCGACATCGGTGTCGGCTACTGGGGCAAGCTCTACGATGAGTCCCGTAGAAAGAAAATCATTGGCGACCATGTCAGCGAGGCCGCGGCGAAGGCGGTGAAGGAAGGATGGAATGACTACCGTATCCGCTGCGAGGGTCCGCGCATCCGGTTGTGGCTGAATGGCATTCTCACGGTTGATTTCACTGAAAAAGACAAGGACATCCCGCTCACCGGCCTGATTGCGCTCCAAACCCACAGTGGGAAGCCCTTTCAGGTTCATTACAAGGACCTCGAGATCGAGGAACTTCCGTGAATGCTTTCGGTTGCGACCCGGGAAACGGGCTTTAAGCTCACCTCATGTCAGAAACCGACCTCAAATCCCTCGCCCCCGATCTCACAAGCGGAGCATTCCCCCGCAGTCCCCGCGAAACCTTGGGTGGCTACGTGGTTGCCGCCAGAACGCTCGACAAGTGCCGTGCCGTGCTGGCCGGAACCAACGGCGAATACCATTTCGATTGTCCGCTCGACAACTTCTTCCTCAACTTCGCTGGCATCACTGCCGAGGATTTCAAAAACTTCGTCGCCACCGGTGCTGACGACGAAGCGGTGGGCGCATGGATTGAAAAGAATGCAAAGTCACATGAGAAGCGCGAGATCATCCAGTGGAACAACGACATGCGTGGCAAACGGATTTGTGAAATGCCGATTGAACTCCAAGAGTTCCTCGAAGGCTACATCCCTGAGTTCATCCCTGCCAACAAGATCGTCTACTGCTGGTTCGACGTCTACGACATCGAAGAGGGTCGGATCTGAACGCTGACTTAGCGTCGCCGTAGTAATTGGTGTCGATCAAGGTTTTTTGCTTTTTCAACAGGATTGCCGCCCTCCTCCGGCAAAAGTGAAAATCATCGGCGCGTTGGCGACTGATTTCTCGATCCTTGCCGAGACCAAACTGTCCATTAGAAGCAATGCAATGAAGATGGGGATCAGAACGCCGTTATAGTGAGTTTTTCTCGTTTGCCGGGTTGATATCGAAATCGGGTCGATGTCAAAATCAAGCACGGGCCGAAATGCACTTGGTGAATGCTTTTCCCTTCAATTTTCCACCTCCCGCTCTGCAGCCCCCGAATGATCATCGACAAATCCCGGCCTTCCCTCAATTCTCCCCCCCGTTCTGACATGGCCCGCTTTTTTTCTCATTTCCGCCTCCTGCGGCTCTCTCAGCTCCCCGCGATCATGCTGGTCAGCAGTTGCATGATCGTCGGAACGAACTACACCGCGCCCGACTCCATCACTCCCGACTACTGGAACCAGAGCCTTGCCAGCGACCTCAACTCCAGCAACCCCAGCCTCCAGTCCTGGTGGACCCGCTTCAACGATCCGACCCTCAATCTGCTCATTTCCAAAGCTCGCGAATCCAACCGGGATCTTGCCATCGCCTACGAACGCATCACCGAAGCCCGCGCCGCCCGCGGCATCCCCCGCAGCCAGCTCTTCCCCAACATCGATTTCGACGGCTCCGTTTCCCGTAATCGCACCAGCGAAAACATCGGACTACCCGGCGGCGGCAAAACCAACGACTTCTGGACCACCGGCCTCGACGCCAGTTGGGAACTCGACTTCTTCGGCGGCGTCCGCCGCGCCGTCGAATCCGCCGACGCCACCGTCGAGGGCGTCGAAGAACTCTACCGAGACACCCTAGTCAGCATCTACGCCGAGGTCGCCTTCAACTACATTCAGATCCGCACCCTCGAAGAACGGATCCGCGTCGCGGAAAAGAACATCGCCAACCAGGAGGGTGCCGTCAGCCTCACTCAGGACCGCCTCGATGCCGGCCTATCCCCCGAGCTCGACGTCTCTCAGGCGACCACCAACCTCGCCACTACCCGCTCGATCATTCCCCTCCTGCGCAATCAACGGAACCTCTCCGTCAATCGACTTGCGACCCTGATCGGACGCTATCCGGCACCGACCCAATCTTTGCTTGGAAAATCCAAAGGCATCCCCGTGCCGAAAGGCAGCTTCGGCGTCGGTATCCCCGCTGACCTCGTCCGCGCCCGCCCCGACATCCGCGCCGCCGAGCGTGAGCTCGCCGCCCAGACCGCTAGGATCGGCGTCGCCGAAGCCGACCTCCTCCCCCGTTTTGTCCTCTCCGGAACCTTCGACCTCCAGGCACTCGACTCTAACAACCTCCTCGAGTCCAGCTCCCGAAACTACGGCTTCGGCCCCTCGTTCCGCTGGAACATCTTCAGCGCCGGACGGATCCAGAGCCAGATCGCGATTGAGGAGTCGCTCACCAAACAAGCCTTCTTCAATTACCAAAACACCGTCCTCAAGGGCGTCGAGGAAGTCGAAAACAGCCTCTCCACCGTTCGCAACGAACGGGATCGTCTCAACGAACTCAACACCGCCGTCACCGCCTCGCTGAAAACCGAAGAGCTCGTCACTGCCAACTACACCGAAGGTCTCATCGACTTCCAGAACGTTCTCGACGCCCAGCGTACGGTCTTTGGCAACGAAGACGAACAAGCCATCAGCCAGGGCCAGATCGCCGCTGGTTATGTCTCTCTCTTCAAAGCCCTCGGCGGCGGCACGGAAATGCAAGCACCCGCCGTCGAGCAAAACGGCAAGCCCTAATCAGAGTCTCGCCACGAGCCGCCCACGCCAAATCCTTCCATCCCACCCGGCCATTTCCATGAAGCTCCTTCTCCTTCTTGCCGTACTTGCCCTAGTCTCCTGCGGAAAAAAGCAGAGCGCACCCGCCCCTCAACCTCTGCCGGTCACGGTCGCCAAGCCCGTGTCACGCGAGGTCATTGTCTACAAGAACTTCCCCGCCACCCTCGTGGGTTCCGTGGAAATCGAAATCCGGGCTCGTGTCAGCGGCATCCTCGAAAAGGCTGACTTCAAGGGCGGCTACCTTGTCGAAAAGGGCCAGGAACTCTTCGTCATTCAGCCGGAACCCTACCAACTTGCCGTCAATGCCGCCGAAGCCGATCTGGAACGTGCGAGCGCAGGCGAGCAACTCGCCGAGAAGAAAAGAAATCGCATCGCCGCAGCTGCCAAAACCCGCGCCGTCTCTGAAATCGATCTCGAAATCGCCAACGCCGAGCTTGCCCAAGCCAAGGCCGCCGTTAGCCAGGCCGAGGCCAAGCTCTCCGACGCCAAAATTAGTCTCGGCTACACCAGCATTGCCGCTCCGGTCACAGGCCGGATGTCCCGCGTCCTCGTCGACCCCGGAAACCTCGTCGGCGGAGTCAACCCAACCCTCCTCGCGACCATCATCGACGATTCCGTCATGCGCGCTTATTTCGAGGTTCCTGAACGCGCAATGATCAAGTATCTCGACGAACGATCGAAGGAAGGCGGCGTCGAACGCTTCGCCGACAAAAAGATCCGCCTCGAACTCGCCGACGGCACCATCTACGACAAGCCCGGCACCATTGACTTCATCGACAACCGCATCGACCCTTCCACACGCACCGCCAAGGTCCGGGCGATTTTTCCGAATCCCGACGCGCATCTCTCCTCCGGCCTCTACGGCCTCGTCGGATTCCCCGCCGGTCCGAACCCGGACAACCAGGACCAGACCACCGCTCTGCTCATCCCATCGGTCGCCATCCTCCGCGACCTCGCCGGTGATTACGTCTGGATCGTCGATGACAGCAATACCGTCCGCCGCCGCAGCATCGTCGCCGGCGACTCCGTGGAAGCCCCCGTCTCTGATCCCAACCGGGTCCCCGAACGCCAGACCGTCATCCTCAAGGGACTCGATGGCAGTGAAAGGGTCATCGTCTCCGGCCTCCAGCGCGCCCGCGATGGAGCCGTCGTCGCCCCACAGCCGGCACCCTGACCTGTTCTTCCACTGATCACTGCTCACTGATCACTCGGCACTTTTAAAGATGTTCAGCCTCTTCTTCATCAAACGCCCGATCTTCGCGGCGGTCATCTCGATCGTCATTGTCGTCATCGGCATCGTCGGGCTGATCAAGCTGCCGGTCGCCCGCTACCCCGATCTCGCGCCGCCCACCATCCAGGTCTCCGCGGTTTATCCCGGAGCTGACGCAAAAACCGTTTCCGAAACCGTCGCCGCCACCATCGAGAAGGAAGTCAACGGCGTCGAAGGCATGATCTACATGTCCTCCGTCAACGGCAACGACGGCAGCATGAACCTGACGGTCACCTTTGAGCCGGGGACCGACCTCGATTCCGCCAACGTGCTCGTCCAGAACCGCGTCTCAAAGGCCGAGCCGCGCCTCCCGGAGGAAGTCAAACGCACCGGCGTCACGGTGAAGAAGAAGTCCACCGACACCGTGATGTTCATCGGCCTCACCTCGCCCGATGGCACCTACGACGACGCCTTCCTTTCCAACTACGCCAACCTCCGCCTGCGCGACGAACTCGCCCGCGTCCCCGGCGTCGGCGATGTCACCGTCTTCGGTGTCGGCGAGTTCAGCATGCGCATCTGGCTCGATCCCGACCTGCTGCTCGCCCGTGACCTTGCCGCCTCCGATGTGGTCGCCGCCATCCGTGAGCAGAACATTCAGGTCGCCGCCGGCCGGGTCGGCGCCGCGCCCGCGCCACCCGGCACTGCCTTCGAATACATCCTCAGCACCCAGGGCCGGCTCACCGATACCGAACAGTTCGGCAACGTCATCATCCGCACCGGCGAGGACGGCGGCAGCATCCGCCTGCGCGATGTCGCCCGCGTCGAACTCGGTGCCGACAGCTACTCGATTTCCTCCCAGCTCAACAGCAAGGCCTCTGCGACCCTCGCCATCTATCAGATCCCCGGCTCGAATCTGATCGACGTCGCCACCGGCGTCCGCGCCAAGCTTGACGAACTCGCGGCCGCCTTTCCCGCCGATGTCAGCTACAAGGTCGTCTACGACTCCACCGACGTCATCAACGCCTCGATCAAGGAAGTCGCCATCACCCTGATCGCCACGCTGATTCTGGTCGTCCTCACCGTTTATCTCTTCCTTCAGAATGCCCGCGCCACCCTGGTGCCGACCATCACCATCCCGGTCTCCTTGATCGGCACCTTCGCCGTGCTGCTGGCGATGGGCTTCTCGCTGAACATCCTGACCCTCTTCGGCCTCGTGCTGGTCATCGGCATCGTCGTTGATGATGCCATCATTGTCGTCGAGAATACCTTCGTCCACTTGGAGAAAGGACTGAGCGGGAAGGAAGCGGCCGCCGCCGCGATGAAGGAAGTCTCCGGGCCGGTCATTGCCACCACCCTTGTGCTGCTCGCGGTCTTCGTGCCGACCGCGATGATGTCCGGCATCACCGGCACCATGTTCAAGCAGTTCGCGGCGACCATCTCCATCGCCACCATCTTCAGCTCGATCAATGCCCTCACCCTCAGCCCGGCCCTCTGCGGCATCCTGCTGAAACCTAACAAGAAGGAACCGAGTGGCCTGTTCAAAGCCTTCAACAAGACCATCGACGTCTCTAACAAGGGCTACCGCGGCATCGTCCGCACCGCCATGCGCTTCTCCGCCATCGGCGTGCTGATCTTCATCGCCATGACCGGTGGCTCGATCACCGGACTTGGCAAGCTCCCGACCGGCTTCGTCCCCCAGGAGGACGAGGGCTACTGCATGATCGGCATCCAGCTTCCCGATGGAGCCACGCTCGATCGCACCAAAGCCGTTATGGCCAAGGTGGAAAAGGTCGTCGCCGCCACCGAAGGCACGGTCGACTGCCTCGCCATCACCGGTTACTCCATCATCGACGGCGGTGCGTCCGCCAACACCGGCTTCTGCGTGGTCACTTTCAAACCTTGGGAAGAACGCGGCAACAAGGAGCTCAAACAGGCTGCCCTACTTCAGAAAATCCAGCGTGGCCTCGGTTCGATCCAGGAGGGAGGCGCCTTCGCCTTCCCGGTTCCCTCACTCCCCGGTGTCGGCGTCTCCGGCGGCTTCACCTTCATGCTCCAGGACAAGGGCGGCGTCGGTCTCGACCAACTTCAGGCCGTTGCTGGAGAGATGATCGCCACCGCCAACGCCGACCCTTCCCTCGCCGGCGTCCGCACCACCTTCCGCGCCAGTGTGCCACAGATCTACGTCGACATCGACCGCGAGCAGGTCAAGCGCACCGGCACCTCGATGTCCGCCGTCTTCGATACCCTGCAGATCTACCTCGGCTCCGCCTACGTCAACGACTTCACCCTCTTCGGCCGCAGCTTCAAGGTCATCGCCCAGGCCGACGCGCCCTTCCGCGCGCAGCCCGACGACGTCAACAAACTCCAGGTCCGCGGAGCGGGAGGAAAGATGATCCCGCTCGGCGCGGTGGCCAGCCTCAAGAACGTGCTCGGCCCCCAGAACATCACCCGCTTCAACATGCAGCCCGCCGTCAAGATCCTCGGCAACCCCGCCCCGGGATCCAGCTCCGGCGCCGCGATGACGACCATGGAAGAACTCGCCGCCACCATTCTTCCGGCCTCCATGGGCTACTCCTGGGCCGACCTCTCCTTTCAGGAAAAACAGGCGGGAACCGGCCTCGCTGCCGTCTTCGGCTTTGCGATCCTCATGGTCTACCTAGTACTAGCGGCGCAGTACGAAAGCTGGACGCTTCCGATCTCCGTCTGCCTCTCGGTCCCCACCGCACTGCTCGGCGCGGTCATCGCAATCAACGCACGCGGCATGGAGAACAACGTCTACACCCAGATCGGCATCATTCTGCTCATCGCGATGTCGACCAAGACCGCCATCCTGCTCACCGAGTTCGCCAAGATGAAACGCGACGAGGGCATGAGCATCTTCGACTCCGCGGTCGAAGCCGTCCGCCTGCGCTTCCGCGCCGTGATGATGACCGCGCTCTCCTTCGTCCTCGGCGTCATCCCGCTCCTCATTGCAAGTGGTGCCGGTGCGGAATCCCGCAAGGTTCTCGGCACCGCCGTCTTCGGTGGCATGATCGCCGCCACCTTGGTTTCGCTCGCTGCCGTGCCGATGCTCTACTACGTCGTCCAGCGCCTCAGCGAAGGCCGCAAGAAGAAGGATGAAAGCTCTGCCGAAGCTTGAAGGAGATTGTCGACATCGGAATCCTCATCGTCACTTGCCTGATGATGTTCTCCGTCGGTCTTGAGATCGTCAAAGATCTCCTGGTCGGGCTCTTCGGACGCGAGCATCGGATCTTCCCACTGCTTCTAGCTCAGTTACTCCTGCCACCACTTGCAGGCTTGGCCGTCGCCAAGCTCTTTCACCTCCCGCCACACCTCGCCTGCGCCCTGCTCTTGGTCGCCGCATGCCCGATTGGTGACATTGCGAATGCCTACACCCTGATCTCGCGTGGCAACCCGGCGGCATCCCTTTTCCTCAATACCGTCACCTGTGCGGTCGCACCTCTGAGCATGGCAGCCTGTTTCATCGGCTACCGCTATTTCGGATACGAGGACGAAAGCTTCGCCATTCCCGGTTGGGTCTTCGTCGGCCGTCTGCTGGCGATACTCGTGATTCCAACTCTGATCGGGATCTTCATCAGGACAAGAATGCCCGATCTCGCGATTGGAATACGCAAACCTGTTCACCGACTCGTCACCCTCGGGATCCTACTCCTCCTCATCTACGTCATCTTCGCCCAGAGACAGCGGATTCTTGAAGAGGGACTCATCATCGCTGCCTCCAGCCTCGCTTTCATGCTCATCGTTCTACTGGCAGGAGTGGCGTTTCTCAAACAGCTCCCTGTTGATCCCCGGACCGCCAGAGCTTCCCTGCTTGCCTTGCCGGTGAGAAATATCGGAGTCGCCAGCCTGATCTCCATCACCATGCTCGGCCAGATCGACTACGCCGGGTTCGCAGCCGTCTACTTCCTCGCTGAAGTCCCCTTGCTCCTTTTGCTAGCCTGGCTACTACGCCGTCCCTTCTTCGGAAAGATCATCGCCTGCAGTTCCTCGCCGCGCTGAAGACATGCGGCGTCGGTCCGTTTCATCTCCTCGAAAAGATGCCCTGCCAAGGGCGGCAAGGTCCTGCCTTTCAATTTAACGATACCGAAAGACGTCTTCAGGCAGGATTCCACGCAGGGCAACGCGCAGAGCGATCCCTCGGCAATCTCCCTCTCCACCAAACAAAGCGGTGCCAGCATGATGACGTCCGAGCGACTGACAATCTCCTTCAGGATTTCGAGATCTTCGCAGTGAATCGCCAGCGAAGACGCCTTTTTAGCCCCCCCCGCCGCAAGAGGTCCCAGCACTCTGGGCGGCAAAGCAGCCGTAATCCCGAACGGCCAACGCTTGATCTCGGAGAACTTCGACTCTCTCATCTTGGCCAAAGGATGGGACGACCGCACCACCGGATAGACCCGATGTTCAGCCAGCGGCACGACTTCAAAAACCGACTCGTCCAGCTCGCTGCATTCGCACACCGCCAGCTCAATCTGCCTCTCCCGCAAACGCCGGACGGTCTCGGTCCAATTGTCGACAATCACTCGAAACTTGAGATCAGGCTGCCGTGAAAGCAGTCCTCCAAGCGACGACCCGAGGAACATTTTCGCCGGATAGGGTCCCGTCCCGATCTTCATCTCACCAACATTGCCTCGGGTCACCGCACCCGCCTCTTCCTCCAAATCATCCATTTGGACAATGAGCGCTCGGGCCCGCTTCAGAAGGAGTTGGCCACCCTCGGTCGGCTCAACCCCCTTCCTTCCGCGATCAAAAAGCCGCAGACCAAGCTGAGTTTCAAGACTTTGGATGCTCCGGCTCAAGGCTGGCTGGCTCAGGTTCAGGGAACGGGCCGCGCGAGCGAAGTTTCGGTGCTCCGCGAGAGCCACCGCATGAACCAGTTGACGGACTTCAACCATAATGCGCTCCGGTTATCGAAACCATGAAAACAATGCAATTTCCAAATCTTTACGGACCTGATACCAATGAGGTTCGATCCTCGAAAATCGACTCAGCAAAAAAATATGAACACCACCAGATACCTTGCCGTCATCGCGACTAGTTTCGCGTTTCTGGCGCCTGCCGTTGCGGCAGACAAACCGAACATCCTCGTCATTTGGGGCGACGATGTCGGACAATCCAACATTTCCGCCTACACCCGCGGACTTGTCGGTTACAAGACACCGAACATCGACCGCATTGCCGACGAAGGCATCCTCTTCACCGACTACTACGGCGAGCAGTCCTGCACCGCAGGCCGCTCGTCTTTCATCATGGGCCAAAGTGTCTTCCGCACAGGTCTTTCCAAGGTCGGTCTGCCCGGTGCCAAGGAAGGCATGATGGTCGAAGACCCGACCATCGCTGGACTCCTCAAGGACCAGGGTTACGCCACCGGACAGTTCGGCAAAAACCACCTCGGCGATCGTGATGAGCACCTTCCCACCAACCACGGATTCGATGAGTTCTATGGCAACCTCTATCACCTCAATGCCGAGGAAGAGCCGGAGAACGAAGACTACCCGAAGAATCCGGAATTTCGCAAGAAGTTCGGCCCTCGTGGAGTGATCAGCTCGACTGCCGACGGCAAGATCGAGGACACCGGCCCGCTCACCAAGAAGCGCATGGAGACGGTCGATGACGACACCTCCGACCGTGCCATCGACTTCATCAAACGCCAGACCGCTGCCGGCAAGCCATGGTTTGTCTGGTGGAGTGGCACTCGCATGCACTTCCGCACCCACGTGAAAGCCGAACTCCGCGGCATTTCCGGTCAGGACGAATACGCAGACGGCATGGTCGAGCACGACATGCACATCGGCAAGTTCCTCAAGGTCCTCGACGAGCTCGGCATCGCCGACAACACCATCGTCCACTACTCGACCGACAACGGTCCTCACAAGAACACCTGGCCCGACGCTGCCGTGAACCCTTTCCGTGGTGAGAAAAACACCAACTGGGAAGGCGGATGGCGTGTTCCTGCGGTGATGCGCTGGCCTGGTGTCATCAAGCCCGGTTCGGTTTCCAACGGCATCGTCCATCACATGGACTTCCTCCCAACCTTCCTCGCCGCGGCCGGCAAGACGGACATCAAGGAAGACCTCCTCGACGGCTACAAGTCCAGCGCCCTCGGCCGCGACTACAAGATCCACCTCGATGGCTATGACATGACCGAGCACCTCAAGGATCCGGACAATATCGAAAGTCCCCGCAAGGAAATCTTCTACTTCTCGGATGACGGCGACCTGACAGCCATGCGCTACAACGATTGGAAGCTGATCTTCATGGAACAGAAGACCGCTGGAACCTTCCGAGTCTGGATGGAGCCCTTCGACGCACTTCGCGTTCCCATGATCCTGAACCTTCGCCGCGATCCCTATGAGTTTGCGCCGGTCACTTCGAACACCTACTATGATTGGGTTCTCGACCGCGCCTACATGCTGGTCCCCGCACAGGCCTACGTGGGCAAGTTCCTCGAAACCTTCGCAGAGTATCCACCACGCCAGAAGGCCGCGAGCTTTTCGCTCGATGATGTGATGGAGAAAATGACCGAAGGTGCCGCCGGTTCCCGCTGATCTCCTGACCAGCCGAATCAAATACAATCCCTTGGCCGCATCCGGAACTTGTCCGGGTGCGGCTTTCTCTTTCATAGTGCGGACATGAAATTTCTTAGATCCCTGAAGTCGGCTTTGGTCACCGGCCTATTTATCGTCCTGCCTGCCTGGCTGGCGCTCCTTCTGTTTCTCAAGATCCTCGTCAAACTTGGCGTCATCGTGAAACCGATCGCCGGCCACATGCCCGAGGAGGTCAACCATCCGACGATCATCGCGCTGGTCGTCTTCATCCTCATTTGCCTGCTCGTCGGGGCCCTCTTTCACACCGCAATCGGAAAGATCATCGGCCACGCCATCCAGAACAACATTCTGAATCGGATTCCTGGCTACACCTCACTTCAGGCCATTGCTGCCCAAACGGCCGGATTGGAATCCGAAACTGACTTCCAACCCGCCCTCATCGAAGTCGAGGACGGCTGCCTCGCCCCCGCCTTTCTCATCGAGACCCACGAAGGCGGATTCTCAACCGTCTTCATGCCGTCCGTCCCCACTCCCATGGCCGGCGGCATCTTCATCATGCCAAGCGAACGCGTTCACGAAATTGACGTGCCGGTTCCCACCATGATGAAGTGCATCTCCAAGTGGGGCAGCGGCTCATCCGAGCTTGTCGCCGCCATGAAAGCCTCAGGTAAATCTTTCCCCAAATTCTCATGACACCACGCGAAGCCATCCTCCGCATTTCCGAATCCATGAACGCGGCCGTCATCGGCCAGGAACCCGTCGTCGAACGCATTCTCATTGCCCTCCTCGCCGACGGTCACCTGCTCATGGAAGGCCTCCCGGGCGTTGCCAAGACCCGCTCGATCAAGACGCTGTCGAAACTCATCGAAAGCGAGTTCAGCCGCGTGCAATTCACTCCCGACTTGCTGCCATCCGATGTCACCGGCTCAGAGATCTACCGTGAGCAGAACGGCACCTTCGAGTTCCAGCCCGGACCGATTTTCGGCAATCTGGTTCTCGCTGATGAAATCAACCGCGCCCCGGCGAAGGTTCAGGCGGCCTTGCTCGAGGCCATGGAAGAACGCCAGGTCACCGTTGCAGGAACCACCCACCCGCTCCCCAGGCTGTTCCTCGTTCTCGCCACCCAGAATCCCATCGAACAGGAAGGCACCTACCCGCTTCCCGAAGCTCAAATGGATCGTTTTCTCCTGCACGTCAACGTCCCCTACCCGCCCGCCGAAAACGAAGCCGCCATCCTGCGTCTCGTCCGCGGCGAGAAAACCGGCACCGCGAGTGAAGCGCCTCCCGCCATCGATCAGGAACTCATCTTCACCGCCCGCAGCGAAGTGAACCTCATCCACGTGGCCGAACCCGCCGAGAAATACATGGTCGATCTGGTCATCGCCACCCGCGAACCGCAACGTTACGGCGGCGATCTTGAAAAATGGATCCGCCTCGGGGCCAGCCCACGCGGCACCCTCGCGCTCGACGCCGCCGCCCGCGCCCACGCCTGGCTCCAAGGCCAGGACTTCGTCTCACCCGAAAACATCCGCGCCGTCGCCCCCGCCTGCCTCGCCCACCGCATTCATCCCACCTACGAAGCCGAAGCCGCCGGCATCGGCCGCTCGGAGATCATTGAGGCAGTCCTCGAGCAAGTCGTGGCGGTTTGATGAAGAAATTTCACAGAAGAAAACAAAGATAACGAAGGTTCTCCTGAACGAAAAACTCACACCCTTTCAAATCATCCA
This sequence comes from Haloferula sp., assembly GCF_049672945.1. Classification (NCBI taxonomy): domain Bacteria; kingdom Pseudomonadati; phylum Verrucomicrobiota; class Verrucomicrobiia; order Verrucomicrobiales; family Verrucomicrobiaceae; genus Haloferula; species Haloferula sp. The sequence continues at coordinate 52,800 of NZ_JBATWY010000141.1, forward strand.
CCTTCGTTTCCTTCCTTACCTTCTGTAAAAAATCAATCACAACCTTCCTCGAGGAGACCGAGAATTCCAGGCAACATTCGCGACCAAATCCAAGAAATTTCACAGAAGGAAACAAAGGTAACGAAGGCTCTTCTAAACAAAGAAATCCAGTCCTCATCAAATCCCCATCCTTCGTTTCCTTCCCTATCTTCTGTAAATATTCGCATCAACCTCATCGAAATGCATCCAGAGTTCCAGCGAGCCGACAAGCTAAGCAAGCTCGTCATTGGCGCGGCAATCGAGGTTCACCGTATCAAGGGACCTGGTCTCATCGAGTCCATTTACGAAAAGTGCCTCGCCAGAGAATTGGAACTCCAAGGCATACGATCTGAGCGTCAGATCGTCGTATCCATCGAATACAAAGGATTCACATTCGAGGAACCACTTCGACTCGATCTACTCATCGAAGGCTGCCTCCTTCTTGAACTGAAATCAGTGACCAAAGTTCTCCCCATCCACAAAGCCCAACTCTTGAGTTACATGAAGATCCTCAAAACCCCAATCGGGCTTCTCATCAATTTTCACGAGCTTCGCTTAGTCGACGGAGTACACCGCATGATCCTCCCCGGCAGCAACCAGTCATAATCAAGAACCTTCGTTTCCTTCGTTATCTTCTGTAAAAAACCCACGCAACCTCCAGCAACTTTTGTGAACCAACCGACCATCAGCGTAACCCTCGACCACCTCGTCCAGCTCAAGGCCGAGGCCCATGGATACTCGTTCAAGCAACGCCAACCGGTCGCATCCCTCCTCGCCGGCCGTCACGCCTCCCGCCTCCGCGGCCGAGGCCTCGCTTTCGAAGAACTCAGGAACTACCACCCGGGCGATGACATCCGCACCATCGATTGGAAAGCCACCGCCCGACTCCGCAAGCCCCAGGTCCGCGTTTACAGCGAAGAGCGCGAACGCCCCGTCCTCCTCGTCATCGACCAGAGATCTCCGATGTTTTTCGGCAGTCGACGCGCCATGAAATCGGTCGCCGCCGCCGAACTCGCGGCGCTTGCCGCCTGGCGTGCCTTGAACGGTGGCGACCGGGTCGGCGGCATCGTCTTCAATGAAGAGGGAATCACTTCTCTCCGCCCCCAACGCGGACCAGCCCAGGCCCTTCGCCTCTTCCACGAGATCGAACGCTACAACCAACGGCTCGCCGTGTCGCCCTTCCCAACTGGAAAGGTCACCCTTAATCAAGCCCTCGAAGCCGCCCTTCAACGCGCCACTCACGACCACCTCGTCATCCTCATCACCGACCTCGACGGCGCGGACGATCAGACCAGAAAGCTGACCACCCGCCTCAGCGTCCACAACGACCTGATCGTCTCCGCCGTCTACGATCCCTTGGGAATCCAACTCACCGGCTACCCTGACATGGAAGCCTCTGATCGGGGGAAAAACTGGCGAATTCCTCCGGACAAGGCCTTCGACACCGCTTTCCAGAAGGCGTTTCAAGAAGTCATCGATCACTGGAGAACCCTCTTCACCCATCTTCGGATTCCCCTTTTCCCCTTATCCACCGACACCCCCGTGATCGATCAGCTCCGCTATCTGATCGGACAGAACGCCAATCGTTGAACCCATGACCGACGATCCCGCCGCTCTCAGCAAACTCCACGACATCGTGACTCCGCCCGATGTTTCCTGGTGGCCGCTTGCACCCGGGTGGATGGTCTTGCTGACAGTCGCCGCTTTCGCCCTCTGCTACTACGCCTACCGTATTTTCCTGAATTGGAAAAAGAACGCCTATCGCAGGGAAGCCCTCGAACAGCTCAACGCAGCGGATACGGCAGTCGGCATTGCGGAGGTCCTGAAACGTACCGCTCTCGCCATCGCCCCTCGTGAAGAAGTGGCCAAGCTCGATGGCAGCAGCTGGATCGACTGGCTTGGAAAAGAAGCGGCCACCAAACCAACGCAAGCAGTTTGTGAAATACTAACCCGCTCGAATTACGAAGCTGAGCCGCCGAGCGAAGATCTCACCAGCCTGCGGGAATTCGCCGGAAGCTGGATCCGCAATCATCAGAACCCATGCTGAGCTTCCTCCATCCATGGCTACTGCTGCTCGCTCCACTACCGTGGATCGTCAAACGCCTGCTTCCACCCCGACCACGCTCATCGGCCACTCTCCGCGTCCCTTTTGGCAAGCGACTCGAGAAAGCCATCTCCGAAGTGCCACTGGCCACTCAGGCCAAGCGTGGATCGATCAACACGCGGATCCCCATCCTTGTCTGGTTCCTGCTTCTCGCCGCGCTTGCCCGCCCCCAATGGATCGAAGACCCCGTCGAAAAGCTCGTTCCCACACGTGACCTCCTGCTGCTCGTCGATCTCTCCGCCTCGATGCAGGCCGAAGACTTCACCGATGATTCAGGCAAGAAGGTCGACCGACTGACGGCGGTGAAGGACATCCTCGGCGACTTCCTTGAAAAACGCGAAGGCGACCGCGTCGGACTGGTGGTCTTCGGCGACTCCCCCTTCCTCCAGGCCCCCTTCTCGACCGACCTCTCCCTCTCACGCCAGCTCCTCGATGAAACCGCCGTCGGCATGGCCGGTCCCCGCACCGCCTTGGGCGATGCCATCGGACTTGGCATCAATCTCTTCGAATCATCCGACGCCCCTGCCAAGACCATCATCGCTCTAACAGACGGTAACGACACCAAAAGCCAGGTGCCACCCGTCGAAGCGGCACGTGTCGCCGTCGATCGGGACATTCGCATCCACACCGTCGCCATTGGCGATCCGACTTCGGTGGGTGAGGAAAAACTCGATCAGGAGACCCTCGATCAGGTCGCTGAAGAGACCGGCGGCCGTTCCTACTTCGCCGGCAATCGTGAGGAACTCGCCGGCATCTACGACGAGCTCGACAAGCTTGAAACCCGTGAAGTCAAGAAGCTCTCCCATCGACCGCGCCGCGATCTCTTCGCCCTGCCGGTGCTCGTTGCACTCATCCTTTCCATGCTGAGCAAAGTCCGTCTGCGCCGCGCCCCTGCAGCCGCCCCCGACAACACCCCCGTGCTCCACGTCAACCCCGTCACCGGCGAACTCGAAGTCAGCTCCTGATGATCGAATTCTTCCAGTCCTTTCACCTGCTGCGCCCCGCCGCCCTCGCGCTCGCGGTGCCCGCGCTCGTCGTCTGGTGGCTATGGCGAAAGCATGCCGATCCCCTGCGCGGGTGGCGTTCGCAGGTCGATTCCGATCTACTCGATGCCCTGAGCGATCAAGCCGACTCAAAGCCGCGCGCCTTCTGGCCGCTGTTGATCGCCTGGTTGATCGCCACACTCGCCATCGCCGGCCCTTCCTGGAAACCGGAGCCCAGTCCCTTCGCGGAAGACATCAGCCCCTTGATCATCCTTCTCAAGGCGGACGCCAGCATGGACACTCCCGATCCCGAGCCATCGCGACTCGAAAGGGCTCACCTCAAAATCAAGGACCTTGCCACCGCAAGACAGGGACAAGCCCTCGGATTGATCGCCTATGCGGGAAGCGCCCACCTCGTGCTTCCTCCCACCAAGGATACCAGCGCCGTCGCCACCATGGCCGCCGAGATTTCGCCCGAAATCATGCCCGTCCAAGGTCAACGTCTCGACCTCGCGCTTGATCGCGCCTCCGAGCTATTGAAAGAGAATGGCGGAACGCTTCTCATCATCACCGATACCGCCAGCAGCGACACTCCGGAAATCAACAAGGCCTTCGCGGCCGCCGGTTCACCCGCTACCCAGATCCTCGCCATCGCCCCCGTCGGCAGCTCGATCTCGCAACTCAATCCGCTCGCCAAATCCCTCGACGCCGATCTCATCGCCATGACCGATGGCGATCAGGACATCGAACGCATAATCAAAGGTGCCGCACGGCCGCCGGTCGCCCGCACCGGGGATGGCGCCACCCGCTGGCAGGATGGCGGCTACTACCTCGTCCCCTTTCTAGTCATCCTCTCGCTCCTCCCGTTTCGCCGTGAATCCCAAACCAAGGAAGCCGTATGAAAACCTTCCTCGCCATCGCCACCCTCACCTGGTCCGGGCTCTGGTTCACACCCGACCAGCAGGGTCAGCGCTTGTTTGACAAAAAGGAATACATCGCCGCGGCCGACACATTCAGCGACACCATGTGGAAAGGCGTCGCCCTCTACCGCGCCGGTGAATTCAAAAAAGCTCAAGCCGTCTTTTCTCGTCTCGACTCCGCCGAAGCCCACTACAACCGCGGCAACTGCCTCGTCTTCCTCGGCCAGTACCAGGACGCGGTTGCCAGCTACGACCGCGCTCTGAGCCGCCGCCCCGACTGGCAGGCAGCCACCGAGAACCGCAATCTCGCGGCCATTCGAGCCGAGCGCATGAAATCGGAAGGCGGCGACATGGGCGATCAGCAGATCGGAGCCGACAAGATCGTCTTCGATAAGAAAAAGGAAGGCGGCCAGGACACCGAAACCAACGACGACAAACCGGCCGATAACAACTCGACCCAAGCTCTCTGGCTGCGCCGAATCCAGACCGAGCCCGCCGACTTCCTGAGAAACAAATTCGCCTATCAAGCACAATTCGGAGAGGAGGCGAAATGAGGTGAGCTGGATTTCTGGACCACCAACCTCCAGAATCCATGTCCATGAAGCAAAAGTCACGTCGGCGATACACCGCCGAATTCAAATCGCAAGCCGTCGAGTTGCTCCAAGCGGGAAGGCCAGTGCCCGAGCTTGCCGAGGAACTGGGCATCAGCGCCAACCTGCTCTACAACTGGAGGCTGTCCTCGCAGCGCCCGCAGGTCGGGAGCGAAGGACCGCGAGCCGTAGGCGAGCGGGACGCAGCGGACGAGCTGCGGGCGCTGCGTCGCGAACTCACCCGCCTGCGCCAGGAGAATGACATTTTAAAAAAGGCCGCGGTCATCCTCGGAACCAAACCCCAGCCGAACTCCGAACCATGATTGAGGACATCCATGCCGCCACCCGCCACAGCGTGCGTCGCATATGCGAGGTTCTGGGCGTGCCCCGCAGCAGTTACTACCACGCCTCCGAGCCGACCGACAGCCAGCTCGCCGACCGTGCGCTTGGTGATGAAATCGAAGCCGTTTTCAAGCGTCACCGCCGCCGCTATGGATACCGCAGGATCTGCGACGAACTCGCCGACAAAGGCATCACCTGTGCCCCGGCCAGATGTCGCCGGATCATGGCCGAGCGCGGCCTCAAAGCCATCCAGCCCAAAACCTACGTGCCCAGAACCAGCGACGGCCGGGCCGACAAACCGTCTCCCAACCTGCTGGAAGGAAAGGAGCTGCCGGATCGCCCTGATCGCGTCTGGGTCGGCGACATCACCTTCGTGCCCACCGCCGCGGGATGGCTCTACCTCGCGGTGGTCATCGATCTATGCACCCGCCGCGTGGTCGGCTGGTCACTTGCCCGGCACATGCGAGCCACGCTTGTCAGCGACGCGCTGAGGCAGGCTCTGCACATCCGGCGCCCCGCCGCCGGCCTGGTCTTCCACAGCGACCGTGGCAGCCAGTATGGCAGCGGCGAATACCGCTCGCTGCTCGCCAGGGCAGGAGCGCTGCAGAGCATGTCCGCGCGAGCCAACCCCTACCACAACGCTTGGAGCGAGTCGTTCATGGGAACGCTCAAAAGCGAAATGCTTCAAGGCGGCTGTTTCATAGACGAACACGACGCCCGCACCGAGATCTTCGATTTCATCGAAGGCTACTACAACATCCACCGCAAACACTCTTCCCTCGGCTACCGCACCCCGGCCCAGTTCGAGGCCTCATTCAACACGCTAAACTAACCAAATATCGGTCCAAAAATCAGTTGCATCTCACGCGGCCTCCTTTGACCCAGCATGAAAGGAGAACTCGTAGCTGTTCTTGCCCACCGGAATGATCAGGGGAATCCCAATTCCAAGCATCGGAATCGCACCCCGAACGGCCAAACCCGAATCGTAGCTCCACAACTCCCCACCATCCCGTAAGTCTTGCCGGTCTGGCGCGCCCCACTTCGACCGAATTTCCTCACGCGAAGGATTTGCTCCCCCCTCTTGAGCCACGATCCGACGCGATGCCTTGCTCTTGGTCTTGGTCACTCCGAAGCTCGAATGCTCCTTCTTTTCGCCCTTCACGATCCCGACCCCCACGCAGGAATTGAGACTCATCAAGGCGATCAGAGTAAATCCAGCGAGCTTCATAAGACGGAACCTCTTCGGTCCCAAGGAAGTTCATACCCGATCATCCCCCACTTCCCTAGCTGGAAATCCTCCAAGCTGGCACACCGCGGGCGCTGGAGGGGGAGAATTCCAGCGCCCGTGATCTCTGTGTCAGAGAAGGATGCCTTTCGACACCCCTGAGCCGCTAGAATGCCCCGAAAATCCCCCCCGGAGTATTACGCCATCACGGAGATCCTGATATTACTGGAATCTCAAGTAAATGGTCCCTTTGCCCCTCAAGCCTTCGGCATCGCCCCTCCGTTTCAAAGTCGCGGCCTCCCCATGCTCCAATCCTGAAGCCGCCAAACCCCGCGATCAGAGCCGACCCGCCGCCTTGATGTCCAGATAGCGATTCGCCAGTGCCACCGGCAGGTCTTTCGCCGGCACATCGAGCGTCATCACCCCAAAACCCTGAAGCGTCGCCATCACCTCCGAGCGCTCGGCATCATAGCGCTCCGCCGCCGCAAATCGCAGCGCGTCGCTGAAATCCTCGATCGGTTTGCTTCGCGCATCTTCGATCGTCTGTTCCCTCAAACTCGCCAACATCACCAGATGCCGCTGGCTCAGAATCCGCATCGCTGGCACGAGTTCGGAAGCATCCTCGCCCCGTAGATTCGTCAACAACACCACCAGCGCCCGTCGCCGCTGCCGCGCCTGCAGACGCTCCGCCGCTGCCGTAAAGTCACTCGGCTCCGCCGTCGTCTTGTAGTCGTAGAGATGCTGCAGCAGCGTCGACATCGAATGCGCGCCCTTGACCGGTGGCAGCCATCGATTCGTTCCTCCAAAGGACTGCACTCCGACCTGATCCCCCTGCTTCAGGGCCACATACGAAAGTAACAGCATCGCATTGAGACAATGGTCGAACTGAGGAAGGTCGCCATCGATCGCCCGCATCCGTCGTCCGGTATCTGTTAGAAAGACAATCGTCTGATTCCGCTGCTCCTGATACTCGCGACTGATCAATTCAACCCGCCTGGAAGTGGCCTTCCAATCGATCTGCGCCAGCGGATCTCCTTCACGGTATTCGCGGAGTTGATGAAAGTCGCGACTACTTCCAGCAATCGACCTGCGAACGATTCCCATCTGATCCTGTCTCGCCTGCATCGAAAGCAGCGCGAACCTCACCACCGGTTCGTAGTCCGGATAAACCCTGACTTCCTCGGGCTCGCCAACCAGCTGCCTGCGCCTCCACAAACCCAGTGGCGAAGCGATTCCCACATGGATCCTGCGAAAGGTCGCCGGCCCCCGTTCGAAAATCCTTACTTCGTGCTCGATCCTCACCTTCTCTGTTTTCGGAACCCGCCCCGACCAGGGCATCACCTCGGATTCCACCCCCTCGGGAATCCCGTCGTAAATTTCCACCTTCAGCTCCCGCCCACTGCGATTCAATAAATCCAGCCGCACAACTCCGGGTTCTCCAACCGCGAAGCGCGCCGGCAATTCCCTCGTCAACTCGAAGCCCGAAGCCACACGCATCCAGATGGCATCGACCCCGAACATCAGCAACATCAGCGCCCCAAAAATCACCCAGACCATTTGCCAGTCCGCACGGACCGACACCAGAAGACCGAGTAGTCCCCAGATGAAGATCAAATACAGACTGCGGGCCGTCGGGGTCACTGGCGGGGGGCGGGCACGGACTCAACCAGCGACTTGAGGATGGCATCGACATCCTGACCACCCATGGCCACCTCGGGCGCCAATTGCACCCGATGTCGAAGCACCGGCAACGAAGCGGCCTTGATATCATCAGGAATCACGTAGCCGCGGCCGTGCAGCGTGGCGATCGCCTTGCCAATCCTCACCAAGGCAATCGCACCACGAGTGCCCGCACCCAGCGCCACCGCCTTCGAATCACGGGTCGCTTGCACGATGGCCACCGCGTAGTCGACCACTTCCTGCACCACCTGCACCGCAGCGGTCTCAGCCTGCGCTCGAACCACGTCTTCTGGAGTCGCGACCGCCTCCACCGAAGCCACCGACGACTCGCCCGGCACTTCCGCAGCCGATCTGGTCACGATATCGCGCTCCGCATTCCCTTCCGGATAATCGATCAGCACCTTGATCAAAAATCGGTCCAACTGAGCCTCCGGCAACGGATAGGTGCCCTCATGCTCGATCGGGTTCTGAGTCGCCAGCGTCATGAACGGCGGACTCAAGGTCATCGACTCCCCATCAATCGTCACCTGCCGTTCCTGCATCACCTCGAGAAGTGATGATTGAGTCTTGGCCGGCGCGCGGTTGATCTCATCCGCAAGCAGGAGATTAGTGAAGACCGGCCCGCGTCGCAGCTGGAAGGTCTGACTTTTCATGTCAAACAAACGGAAACCGGTGACATCCGAAGGCATCAAATCAGGCGTGAACTGGATCCGCCCAAAGTTCCCTGAGAAACTCCGCGCCAAAGCCAGCACCAACTGAGTTTTCCCAAGTCCGGGTTTGCCCTCTAACAGCACATGACCACCGGCAAGCAGGCACGCGAGCACTTGGTTGATCACCTCTCTTTGGCCGAGCACCGAGCGCCCAATCTGCTCCCTCATCGCGGCGATCAAACTGGCCGAAGCCGGCCTTTCCGGCTCACTTGGAGCTTGCGGCGCTTCAAATTCCGATACCGGCCTTCCCCCATCAAGCGGCAGGTCCGGTGTAAGTGCTTCTTCTTCGTTCATGGAATGGATAAGTGAATGGTTTGCAAATCGGCGACAAGGCGGTTGAAGGCTCCCTGGTCCTTGGAACGCTCGAAAGTCATGGCTCGCTGCGCACGCTCGCGAGAAATGCCCGCACGCTCCGCCATCAGTTGGAAGACATCCGCATCCCGATGGCCGCTGGTCAGCGCCAGGCGGTGCGCTCTTTCAATGATACTGTCCCTCAGTGGCCTGAGCAGACCCTCGGCCCGGTCAAGCCTCCAGTGAAAGTCACCAAGCGCTTCCAAATGATGATCGTAAGCCCGCGTCGTGCCGACAGCCTCGCGCGAATCCAAGGGGCCAAAGCGCGGCAGGTTCTTCCACAGCCAGAACACAACCAGCAGAATGAGCGCGATCATTGCCGGCCACGCCCTCGACCACAGCAGTTTCCAGAACGATAGAGACACGTTTCGAATAAAGATGGTTCGGCCGACATAGGGCGAGCTTTCTTCCATCGCCAGCAGCAAGGCCGCATGATCGTAGTCCCCGATCCACCGGTTCCGAAACGGTCTTGCATCCGCAACAAGCGTCAGTCGCCCTCCTCCATAAGCAATCGACCGGACCATCTTCGCCTCTCCCTGCTCGTCGAGTGGGATCAATGCGGACTCCATGAAGACTTCATATTCCTGCCCGAGAAACTCGACCTTCTCCGCCGTGGTTTTGTCGTCGTCCTGGCGCGACGTCTGTTCCAATTCGAGATCCAATTCCTCCATCCACTCGGTGAACGGTTCAGGGAAGTCATCCTTCGTGCGAAACGGGTTGAAGCCTCCTTTGCGCCAGTCGTTGAGATACGCCTCCCCATGGCTCAGAAGCACCACCGTATGCCCGCCTCTCCGCGTCCAATCTCCCAGTTCCTTGACGTAGCCGCGCGCCGTTAGCGACGATGCAGGAACCATCACCATGCTCACCTGACCACTCAGTTCAGGCCATCCGGATTGATTCTCCACCTCGTAGTCAAATTCGGAGAGAAAGCGCTCGGCAGCCAGATAGGGATTGATCCTCGCCTTCCCCTTGTGACCGGTCTCGCGAGTCGTTTCTTCATAACTGCAGCTCGCCAGCACGAGCAGCGGAAACAGCATCAGAAGCCACTTCATCCAGGCCTCCTCTCCGAGAACGGCCAGCGACCGCAGAGTTCCTCGACCACGGCATCCTCCGGTTCTTCCCTGGCGTAGGCGAGCTTCATCCAGTGCTCCGTCAAACCTCCGAAATACTGCAGATGACCGGCCTCGGCACGCCGCGCCCGATCGAGACAATCACTCTCGGTATCGGACTCTGCAATTTCAACCCCCGCCCGATTGATCATCCACGATATCGACCCCCGATAGAGCAAGCTCATGGCCTCGTGACAACGGCCTTCTCGCCACAATCGCAGCGCCGCATCCGACACATCCTCGGGCAGGCTCTCCGGCGCTACCGCCATCCCCATCACCACCTTGGCCTGAGCTTTCCGCAGCCCGCCATCCTGCCTGCCACGACCCTGAAACACATGTCGATAGCGGTAGATCAACCACACCAAAAGCACCAGCAACCCACCGATCAATCCAACCTTGAGAAGGATGCCCAAGGCCTCAATCAATCCAGGCGCTCCCGATCCTCCACCCGACCCGGAAGACCCTCCCCAATTGAATCGCTCGAGCCAATCCCACTTCGGAGTCTTGAGGGTCTCCGTGTGAACTTCAAAATCCTCGTGTGCGAGCACCCGCTCGATGACCGGACCACTCTCCTCCGCCTGTCCCGGAACCATCAGCAATCCAAGCAAGCCGACCACCAACAAGCCCGCGACTCCCTCCAGGCGGTTCCCCAGGCGACGGAAGGCCAGTTCCACATCCCAACCTTCGATCCAAGTACGATGATTCACGTACACCCCGAATCCGGCACCGGTCGAAAACAGATCCACCAATGCGATCGAGACACACATCGAGCCCACCAGCGTGATGGCCAGGCTCAGCGGTGGCGTTCCTCCATCACCTTCGAACCACAGCGACATGAACTCCGTCCAGCCCTCACCCGCCCCGTCGGGGATGAACAGCGAGACGGTAAAGAAAATCGAAACCGCCATCCAGAAGGTCAGGAAGAGCCGCCACATCGCCAGCATCATCACACTTGAGTCCCCGCGCCTCATCAGCACCCGGCACCTTTCCTTATACTCCTTCCCCTTCAATCCCTCGAGGTCCTCGACCGGCATCGTCAGCGGACGCCAGGGTGAGAACCGAGCCCAGAGCATTCGATAGAAGAACCTGCGCCCGATGGCTCTCGGCAGCTCCCTGAGGACCTCTCGTCGACTCGGCCGGTCACCAAACAAACGGCGACTTAGTTGAAAGAGCACCAGCCTCGATGCCACCGGAACCCACCACCAGAAGGCGAAGCAGAACCAGAAGGGATGATCCGGAAGCAGCACGAACGCCAACGGCAGCAGAGGCAGCATCCCCCAACACCACACCAGACCCAGACCCCAGAAGTCCCGACGCACCAGCGCGAGCCCGAGATCGACCGCCTCCCAGTCACTGCGCGGACGCAGCTCGGCCGTCACCGCCTCAAGCCTCATGCTTCCCCCTTCCCAGTAGCGTGAAGTACGCAATGTGTAGTAACCACATCGCGATCCCAAAGCCATACTTCACCGTCGCGGGAAGCGCCTGCGCGGACCAGAATCCCTCAACCACCGCCGCCAGCGCCGTCATGCCCGCCGCACCAAAAATCAAAGGCAGCGAACGCTTGGCCGCCTCCGCGATCGCCTTGCCCCGCGACATGCGACCCGGCTTGAGCACTCCCAGCCCGAGCCTCATCCCCGCCATCGAGGCCACCACCATTCCCAGCAACTCGAACGACGAGTGGCCCGCCACAAAAGTCCAGAACGACTCCGGATTGCAGGCATAATTCACATAGCCCGCCGATGCACCCAGGGCGAGTCCGTTGTAGACCGTGAAAAAGATCGTTCCCAGGCAGGCCACGATCCCTCCCGCAAAGATCCGGAAATCGATGCTGATGTTGTGCTCGATGTAATACGCAAACATCCGGAAATTCGAACCGAACTCCGAACGCAGATGCGAAATCTGCTCCTCCTCCCCGCCATACATCTGCTCCATGCTTGCCATCCCCTCGGCGCCGATAATCGACTGGACCCAGTCAATATTGACCTGAGCCATCGCCATCATTCCAAAGAACGGTAGCCAGAACATCGCGTTGCACAGCCAGAACAGCCGCCACTCCTTCCTCACCGCCGCCGGAAAACTCACCCCGATAAATCGCACGAAAGACTCCGTCCCTTTCCGCCGCGAACGGTAGAGCAGCTTGTAGCCCCGGATCACCAACTCATTGAGCCGGCTCACCACACTGCCGCCGTACATCCGGTGGTTCGCCAGGGCCAGATCCGAGCAGGCCTCACGAAATTTCCGTGGCAATTGATCCACACCCTCAACGGGCTTCCCCTTCTCGACACTCTCAATCAAGCGGTCGAGTTCCTGCCACGACTCCTGCCGCTTCTCCTGGAAATTTCCCGAGTTCATCTCCGTTCCTGCAACCAGTGGGCCATCGCCATCAAGCGAGACACCCCCGCCGCGCCCGCACTTCCACTCAACGCCCTCGCATGATCGGCGATCTCCTGGCGCCTTCCGTCCGACCACAAACCAGCGCGATCTCGAAATGACGACAAAGCCAGTACCTCCTCGGGCCTCAATGCCACCGTCGGCTGGATCGACTCCATCGGTGGCGGCGCGGGCATCGCCGGTTCAGGTGGGATCTTGGAATAAATCACCACCGTCCCCGCCGCCAAATCACCCAGTCTCTGAAAGCGCCGTGTTGCCAACGAAGAGGCGATCGCGAAACCAAAAGTCGGAATCCCCATCACCCCTCCACCGATGAAGGGCATGCCATCGGCATATCGAAGGAAATTCCTCAGCACCGACTGGGAAAAGGTAATCGGCGAACCCGAAGTCTGCACGACCCGCAAACCGACAATCCGTTTTCCCGGAGTCGCCCCCCACTTTCCCGCCTCAAAAAACACCGGATACCACCACCAGATGAAAAACCACGCCAGCGAGATCAGACCCGCCGAAGCCATGCCGCCAACCACCACCCCGGTCATCGCCAGCACCACCGAAATCAGCAGCACGAAGGCCCACTGGATCACCAAATCCAGCGCCAGAGCCCCTCCCCGCAGCAGCGGCCCAGCTATCCGCAGGCGCACTTCCACCCCCTCGGCCAGCTCGATCGCCTGCAAGGTGTCCAGACGGCTCCCTGATTCCTCCATTGATTCCAGACTCAGACACGCTAACGACCCCCACCGATCCGTAAATCCCCAATATGGAGAAGGACTTTGCAAGTTCTTCGGACCCACCACCCCGGCCCCACCCCCCAGAGATAGACAGCCAAGAAGCCCGCCCTCCCTCCGCAAACGCCCCGCGTTTCAAGGTCAAAGGTCAAAGGTCGAAAGTTCGGGATCGCAAGAACCTCCAGACCTCCAGACCTCCAGACCTCCAGACCTCCAGACCTTCAGACCTTCAGACCCTGAGACTCTGAAACCGAAAAATCCCGATTGAATAATCCCCCAGCTGGCGCATCTTAGTGCTGTTCAGTGAAGGGGGCGTTCTGGTTTCGACGGGATGTTCGACGCACTGGCTGCACGTCGAGGTTGGTCGGTTGGCCTCGTTAAAAAGCCGCCCAAAACACATAATTGCAGACTCTAACGAGCTCGCACTCGCTGCTTAATTGACAGTGACGCCTGAACCCCGACGCCTATTGAGGGGGATGGCGACTACTTAATAGGCTAGTTCCCAGACCGGGTGACCGGGTCCGGAGACGAAATCAAACAGGTCTCTAGGATGAGGAACGCTGCAAGCGAGCCGCTCTCTTCCGAAAACACCTGAACGCTTGCTAAACGTGTAGATGCCAATGTTGAAGACGTCGCGGACAGGGGTTCGACTCCCCTCGCCTCCACCATCCTTCGCTCGGATCAGCGTAAGCGACCCGAGCGAAGGATGGTGCCGCGCCGTAGTTCGGAACGAACGAAGGCGGGCTTAGGCTCCCGAGCTATCCACCTTCGTCTTTCAGACTGCGGCGCGACGTAGCGGCTCAGCATTCGCCTTCGATCCACTTCTGCGCAACAAGGGCCATCATCAAAAGATTCCCGAGCGAAATGTTCTGCACCTACATTCTCGAGAGCATATCGAATCCCGAGCGCCACTACGTCGGGCACAGCGCCGACCTCAAGGTCCGCCTCTCCGAGCACAACGCCGGGAAATCCGCCAATACTGCGAAGCACCGTCCGTGGAAAGTCCGATGCTACTTCGCATTCGAGACGGAGTCTTTGGCTAGAAACTTCGAAAAGTATCTCAAAAGCGGATCCGGTCGGACCTTTACCAAACGCCATTTCGTCGAGTAGCGGTCAGCCGAAGCGACCCGAGCGAGCGCTATCTCGACTCGCTCACCGAGCGGGACATCGAGGAATGGCGGGACGACAAGCTCAAGGGATCGAAGCGCTACCGAAACAACATCCTCGCCCACCTGCGACACCTCTTTGAGCGAGCGCGTGTTTGGGGAATCGTCCCCAAAGGCCACAACCCGGCCCGTGAAGTGCCTTCGCTGAAGATTCCCCGCACCGAGCCAGTCGTCTGGGAGCCCAAGACCCTGAAGGCCTGCCTCAAGTTGTATCAAAAATCCAACAAACCCGACGCAGGGACCAAGATCGTCTTTCTCGCCCTCGGTGCCTTCGCCGGCATGCGGCCGAGCGAGATCGAGGGCGTCGTCGGCGAACGCGACGGACTCCAGTGGGACGACATCGATTTCAAGCATCGCCACATTCGTGTCCGCGCCGAAGTTGCCGGGAAGCTCGCCGAACCGCGCTACATCACCTTCACCGAGAAGCCGGGTGCTCGACTCTCGAAAGACCTCGCTGACCAGATCTGGACGACCCTCGCATCGTGGATCGAGCCTCACCGGAAATCATCCGTGTGACTACCGTGTGCTAATAAGTGCGTCTTGAGCTAGGGCGCAGCAACGCTCTGGGGAACGCAAACCGGGAGCTCCAGAAGCCGATCATCTGCTTCTTGAGAGTAACCCGGGGAAAAATGGAATCCGTAGATCAGCTACTTGTTCACGGGACGATAATGTGCTCCCCGTCCTTTCCCGCGAAGTTCGGCGTAGCCATTCTCAATGAGCTCAGTGAACTTGTCCTTCAACGTATTACGGTTCGCGCCGAGTGCCTCAGCGGCACCACTGACCGAAAGGGTTTCCCGTTCTATAAGGAGCTTGAGCAAGCGATCCGCCAGCGGTGACAAGTCACGTGAGATGCCAGCGCCTCCCGGCAGCCCAGAGGGTGTGTCCAAGCGATCACGTAGGCGTCCGATCTGAGATTTCAAGGCCCGCAAAAAGAAAAGCACCCACGGCTCCCAATCGGCTTTTTTCTGAAACGAAGTCTGCGTGCGGCGCAGCGCAAGGTAATAGGCTTCCTTGTTGTGCTCGATGACGCTTTCGAGGGAAATGTAAGATGCGTAAGAGTAACCCGCTCGTAAGAGCATCAGATTGGTCAGAACTCGTGAGAGCCTGCCATTGCCGTCTTGAAAAGGATGGATCGCAAGGAAGACGACATTGAAGGCTGCGATTCGCAGAAGTGGATGAAGGACGGGATCTGCCTCCTCTTTCGCGTGCCAAGCCAATAACTCGTCCATCAACATTGGCGTCTCGAACGGACTAGCCGTCTCAAACACGATGCCGACTTGCTTGCCTTCCTCATCGAAGGCTGCGACATGGTTATCGAGTGTTTTCCATTGGCCTCGATGTCGCTCATCCTTGTCGCTGTAGCGCAGAAGATCGCGATGCAGTTGAAGCAGGATACTCTCGGCCACGCGGAGATCTGGCCACGCGGTTTGGATCGATTCCATCACATAGGCGTAGCCCGCAACTTCTTGTTCATCTCGGGACTGAAAAGATTCCTTACCCAGATTGCCGACGAGTTCCTCAACCTCACCATCACTGAGTTTCGCGCCCTCGATGCGGGTGGAAGATCCCGCGCTTTCAATGGTCGCGATGCGACGGAGAGACCGCAGGATTTCTGGCCCGACGTCTCCAATTGCGCGCCACTCGCCCTTGAACTCATCGATTGCGGCGATCAGGGTTAGCATCTCATTGGTCGGCTGAGCCACCGGTGGAAGCGGAATGTTCACGCGAGCAGAATACCTCCAATTCACCCCAATGCCATCCAATTACCTCCATTTCCATCCAATTAATGGAATGGTCATTTTCTGCATCCGCCACCTTTCTCGCCCTACTCAAAAGCACGCCGTGCGATCTTCTTGGTCAGGCGCTCCACTCCTCCCTCGAAGCTCGCCACCAAGTCCGCCCCCGCCAGGGACGAGGCTCCCTTGAAGTCGTCTCCCATCCCCGCCAATCGAAACGCCGCCGTCATCGCGGGCAGGTTCTTCCGAATCGAGATCGACCGCGCACTTTCCGAAGCATCGGGCGTGACAGCCAGTCGCTCCAGGATCTCCAGCGCGTGGCGCACTCCCAGATAGAACGGTGCCTGCGAGAACCAGCGGGACCCGCCCCCGAATTGCTGGTGGAAGGTCTTGTTCCGCGGGTTCACCGAATACACCTTCCGTTTTCCCACCGGCTCACTTTCCAGCAGGCCTGACAACTCCAGGTCGTTGAGGATCGCCTGGACCGATTTCGAGAACCAGCCGGTATCCCGCGCGATCTCCGCCGCATAGCCGGAGGAATGCGTCAGCAACCACGCGATCACTTCCGGCCGCGCACTCACCCCGAAAAGAGAGCGCAGGCGCAGCAGAAAGACTTCCGGCCGGGAGCCGTCCGGGGCCTGGCTCATCTTCCTTAACTCCAGCCCCTCCGGCACCCAGGCCTGTCCGCCCGGTGAGGAAACGCTCTCGGCCCAGGCGGCCAGCAACTTCCAGTTGCGATGCCCCGCCGCCTCCATGAAGCGGCCTAACTCCTCCAGCCCTTCCCGCGTGCCGACGCGCGAACTCGTCTGCAAATTTTTCAATCGCTGCAGGCTGATCAGCCCACCATTTCGCGCCAGCCAATCGAGCACTTCCCCGACCAGTCGGGCTTCCCGACCGCCGAATCGCATCGTCGCCAGCAGCAGCGCCTCCGCGTCCACCACGAACGGCACCGGAGGCATCTTCGTGCCGCGCCCCGCCACTCCCAATGCGATCCATTGATCCCACAGGAAATCGACAAGGGTCCCCCGCAAACGCTCCGCCTGCTCATTCCATTTACTCATGCCCCACCTCCTTCAACACTTCAGCCAGGCGTTGCTCGCCAACAGCGTCCAGTCGCCCACCATCCCTCAGCCATTTCGCCACGCGTCCCCACTCCTCCTCCGTCGGGGCGAGGGCCACCAGATCATCGACGTCGCGTTGCTCCACCCGGCCGAGCGTCGCATACATCTTCAAATGAATCTGCCCGACTCTCCCCACAAATCCGATCCGCAAGCAGCGTCCAAACGCCTCTTCCTGAATCTCCGACCAAAGCTCGGCCGGCCACTCCTCCAGCGGCATCAGCAGCATCGATGTCGACGCGTTGAGCCAGTTCGACGGCAGGCGCAACTCGGTCGCCACCTCCGCCGCGGCCTCCTTTACCTCATCCGGCAGCGGCCAGGCCGGGATCAAGTCCCCATCCACCTCGCCACGCCTCGCCAAGACGTCCACATCCTTCGTCACCCGAGCGACAATCCCCAAGGCCCGCAACGCCGTCCCACCACAGACGATCAGTCGCAGCGGCGCTACACCCCGCCCCTCCAACACCTCTCCCAACAAGGAGAGCGCCTCGCTCAATTCATCGTTCTTCGTTTGCATGTGGATGTTTATACGGGTATTCTTGGATGTTTTAAAGAATTCTTCCAAAGCAGGCAAATCCCATATCAACGCCTTGAAAAGCGAGAGAGCCACGAGCCAACGAGAGTCTGCTGATAGAAAAAATTAGGCGTGTTTTAGGCATGTTTCGCTCCAGCAATAGTCTGTAGGTCACTGACTATCATTACTCTAGGATTCCATGAAAAGGGATTCGACTCCCCTCGCCTCCACCATTCGACGCGCGGAAGCAGCGAGAGCTGATTTCGCGCGTCGAATGGTGCCCTGAGCACGCGACGACAGGAGCACGTCGAAGGGCATTTCGTGCTTCCCCTTGCTCATGGCCTCCGGCCGGAGAAGCAAAGCGCGTCGAATGGCTTCATGCAATGAGCTTGTCGAATGGTGCCCTGTCCTCGACTCTGAGGGACGAGCCCTCAGGCTCGAACTCGAAGAGAGCACGCGACGTTAAGAGCACGTCGAAGGGCCTCCGTGCTTCCACTTGCTCATGGTGTCCACCACCTTCGGATCGATACCTTACGAAGGTCCTGAGCAAACGAAGTGCGTCGAAGGACTTTTACACTAAATGGACTCCACTCACTCAAACATGCCCTCCCCCTACTTCGTCTACATCCTCAAATGCTCTGACGACACCTATTACGTCGGGCACACCGAAGACCTCGAGGAACGGCTCAAATCACACCGTGCCGAAAAAGGTTCCCGACACACCGCCTCACGTCTCCCCGTCGAACTCGTCTACTGCGAACCCCTACCCACACGCTCTGAAGCGATGGCACGGGAGGCTCAGTTGAAAAAGTGGAGCCGAGCCAAGAAAGAGGCGCTTATTGGTTCCGATCACGACGCGCTCAGGGCACTGAGTCGTAGTCGCGAGAAGTGATCCCCATACCTCGAAGCATTGTCCGTGGAAAGTCCGATGCTACTTCGCATTCGAAACGGAGTCTTTGGCTAGAAACTTCGAAAAGTATCTCAAAAGCGGATCCGGTCGGACCTTTACCAAACGCCATTTCGTCGAGTAGCGGTCAGCCGAAGCGACCCGAGCGAACGCTACCTC
>NZ_JBATWY010000142.1:0-19143 GCF_049672945.1 Haloferula sp.
GTTTACTATGCGGGCCTGCTGGCCGGATTGCCGATGGGTGAGACGGCGGCGATGGCGGGCGATGCTTCGAATAGCGGCGCGATTGCCGAGGCGTCGGGTCGCTTGAAGTCGGCGGCCAAAGAGGGCGATGCGCTCGGACCGGTGTTCGTGGCTGAGCGGGCGTTTCCCAGGGCCTTTGCGAAGTCCTACGCGACGGCTGAGCAGTCTGGGATGTTGGACAAGGACTTGCTGCGTTGGTCGAAGCTCTTCGAGGATGATGCGGCGAGCCAGGTGCGGATGCTGTCGTTGGTGCTGCCGAAGCTCGGCTACGCGCTGATCGTGGTCTTTGTGGTGTGGAAGCTGGTGAGCTTTTACTCGGGTTACTACGGCAGCTTGGAGGAACTCGGTTTGTAGCAAGGTCTCACCTCGTCACGCCACGCTGGGAGGCCTCGATGAAGGCGATGAGGTGTTTCACGTGGGGGTTGTTAGACGGGGTGTCGGCCTTGAGCGAGGAGAGGGAGACCGAGAGGTTGGTGTCTTTTTTGAGGAAGAGCTTCTTGTAGGCGGCCTTGAGGGCGCGGAGGTCGTCCTCGGTAAAGCCACGCCGTTTCAGTCCCACCAAATTGAGTCCGCGGGTGGCGGGGTCGTGTCCCTCGGCGATGGTGTAGGGGGCGACGTCCTGTGAGATGCGGGCCATGCCACCGATCATGGAGTGACAACCAAGCCGGCAGAATTGGTGGACTGCTGACATGCCGGCGACGATGACGTGATCCTCGACGGTGACATGTCCAGCCAGGGTGCCGTTGTTGGAAAGGATGATGTGGTCGCCAAGTTGGCAGTCATGTGCCACGTGGGTGTAGCAAAGGAACAGGTTGTCGTTGCCGATCCTTGTCGGAGTGTGTTCGTGGGTGCCGCGATGAATGGTGCAATTTTCACGAAAAGTATTTCGGTCACCGACTTCAAGATGGGTGGGTTCGCCGGCATACTTCAGGTCCTGGGTTTTTCCACCGACGGCGGCAAACGGGAAGAATTCGTTCTCTCGGCCGAATCGTGAGGGGCCTTCGATGATGACGTGGGAATGAACGATGCATCCGTCGCCGAGTTCAACGTGGTCGCCAATGACGGAATAAGGACCGATCTGGACATTCGTGCCGAGTTTGGCTTTTGGGGAAACGATGGCGGTGGGGTGGATCACGAGGCGGAGACTAGAGTCGATCACGGCACGTTCCAATGATGAAACGCCTTGAGGGAATGGGTTGGGGGAGTGGCTGAAAAGGCCGGGCTCAAGATCAGCGGGAGAACAAATGCAAAAACATTGCAAAAGCGCAAAATAAGCGTTATAGAGGCGGAGTTCACCCAATGAAGACGAGCAAATACAGGCATTTGAAGGGTTTCACGCTGGTGGAGCTGATGGTGGTCATGGTGATCGTGACGGTCCTGGGCTCGCTGGCCTTCGTGGCGGTCAAGTCGGTCCGGGCAAAGGCGCATCAGGCAGTTTGTGCGAACAACATGCGCCAGATCGGCGTGGCTCTGCAGTCGTATGCGATCGACAATGGGGCCTATCCAGCGACGGCGCATACCGAGCGATTGGATCGCTCGTGGATTTATGAGCTGGAGGATTATTTGGGTGATTTTGACGAGCTGCGGATTTGTCCGGCGGACCCGAAGGCGGAGGAGCGGGTTGAGCAGAAAGGCACCAGCTACATTCTGAACAGCTTTGTATTCGTGCCGAAAACGGATCCCTTCGGCAACCCGGTGGGAAAGAGGATGAACCGGCCGAACGCGCTTAAAGATCCTTCGCGGACGCTGCTCGCGTTCTGCTGTGCCGATCACACGCCGGCCGGACCTGGCAATGACCACACGCACTCGGAGCGTTGGGATTCCTGGGCAGCCGTGACCCGTGACATCGCCCCGGATCGCCATGGCGGAAAGCGCTCGAACTACCTCTACGCCGACGGCCGAGTGGTCGCCTGGAATGGCGAGGAGCTGAGGCAGAAGGTTGAGTCGGGGATGAACTTTGCGGAACCTCCAGGCTATCGTTGATGAAAACCCCGACAGCCGGTCTCGGCCTTCTCTTTCTATCTGGTCTAACAGGTCAGGCGCTCGAGGCTCTTCCAGAGCACGTCGACATTTCTCCGGTCTACACCAATGGAGAGTGGTCGTGGACAATTGTCAGCGATGGTGAAGTGAAGGAAACCAATGAGGTTTTCCTCCCGGCGAGGGATTTGGAAACGCCTGATGGGGAGCTCTTTCAACGACCTCCTGGAGAGCAGTGGGATTTCCTCGGGATGGAGGAAGGTGAGTCCGTATGGATTCTTCCCCAATCCGATGCCGGCTACACCTGGCCCGGGATTGAGAATGCGCAGAGTGGCACCTTTTCAACTTATGTGGAGTCCGATCCCCGGGTCGGCCCGCTTCCCCAGCAATGGGTTCGGATTGGACTCGAAGGGGTGGAAGGGCCGGGAGCTTTCTCGCTTTTCCAGTTCCAAGGAGGCGGGGCGGTGGTGTGGATGAGTTCGGCGGATGGCATCTCGGCCGAGGATCTGTTCTTTCTGGCAAGCCCGGGTCACGATCACATGAACTGGGCTTTTTCTGCGACAGGAGTCTATCGAGTCAGTCTGAACGCGTCTGCCTTCCTCGGTCCGGGTACGAACAATCCGACCGCCCCGGGCGAAGCCGTGGACCTGTTTTTCGCGGTCGGTGCCCGTGCGGCGTGGCGGGCGTCCTGGTTTGCTGCTGATGAAGTGATGAACGAACTCTTGGCAGGTGATGCGGCGGATGCCGATCAGGATGGGATCGATAATCTTCTGGAGTATGCCTTTGGGACCGACCCTCGCAGCGCGTCGCCTTTGAATGTGGAACTCGGGGAAACGGCAGGCCCGGAGTTGATGATGGTGAGCGATGGCGAGGTGAGCTATCCGGCCCTGCGGTTTTTCAAACGGAATAACCCGGATGCCGATGTGAGTTACGAAGTGGAGTGGAGCGGCGGCCTAACAGGAGCTTGGGAAGAAGGCGGCATCGAACATCTGGTCGAGGACTTCGGCGACGGCTGGGAGCGGGTGACGATCCGTGATGACCAGGCCGTCAGCGGTTCGCGCTTTGGTCGCGTGAGGGTGATTGCTGCTGAGTAAGTCAGTTCATTCAGCCGCTTCCGGAAGTTGGTTTATACACAAAAGCCCCCACCGCGGATGCGATGAGGGCTTTCGACTCAACCAATGAACTGACTCTCAAGAAACTATCGGCGGCGGCGGAGCAGCAGGCCCGCTGAGATGAGCCCGAAAAGAGCGGTGCTCGGTTCCGGGACGACTTGGAATTGATAGGTGGCCGAGGCCTGTTTCGGGCCATCGGTCACGTGGGTGCCGGCGATGGTCACACCCACGTCGTAGATTCCGGGAGCAGTGAAGGCCCAGTTGTAGTGTTCGTGTTCGCCGGCAGCGATGCTGATCACATCGGAGCCATCGATTCCATTGGCACTGGACATCGCGAAGAAGGGACTGATGCCATCAAGATACATGGAAAAGTTCCCAGGGCCGGTGACGGAATCGAGAGTGATGGTGATCGGTGTTGACCAATCGGCGGCCGTGAGTTCCTCGGTGCCGATCCCAGCGAAGGGAGCACCGAGAGTGGCGGCCCCTCCTGGTCCACTGTTGGACTGTGGAAGGAACCAGAACGACTCACCCGCCGCGACTCCGATCGGATCCCAAGTGCTGGCTGCCGGGCGGCCGCCAGCGCCGGTCCAGAAGTCGAAGGTGCTCTGCGGGACGAGGGTGGTGATTTCTCCCGGTTCGAACTCGGCGTCGGCGACGAAAACGCCATCAATGATGGCTCCTTCCGAGTGGACGTGCGGCTCGAGTTCGAAGACACCGGGCGTGTCTTCGTCGACATAGCCGACCGCGATCACGTCGGCGTGTCCACTGGTGAAAAGGGCGGCGGAGGCTGCTGATGGCAAGAGGGCCAAGACTCCGGTGGAGAGGGTGGTAGTAAGAAGCTTCATGCGAGGCATAAATACTACAAGTGCAAGTGGCTTGCAATAAAATAATGCAATAAATATGCAACAGCAATAAAAAGGCGCAAGCGATTGCCATGGCCTTGATGGTCATCTGTAAAGCGCAGAGATGACCGTCTCTGTGGTCTTTCTGGTGCCAAGGAATCAGACTGAAGCCATGAGCGCCATAAGCTCATCTTTCGGGTTCTCGGAGTCCTGAAGGGTCATGGAAACCTGCTCGAGAAGGATGTCGTGAAAACGTTTCCTCAGTCGGAAAACCTGAGATTTCAAAGCGGATTTGGACATATTTAGTTCCTTAGAAAGACGATCATAGGAGTCTTGTTCGTCCGCCTGAAACTCGAGGTAGGGCTTCAGAGCGTCGAAAATATGTTTTCGGTCCGCGGCGTCCATTTCTGATCCCAGGGTCTCAAGCGTGTAGTGGATGAGGGTGTGGGCCCAGCGTCGATCGTAAAGGGCATCCGGGCTCCCCTCGCTTGTTGCATGTTCGTGGTAGCGGCCTTCGGCCCACTCAAAGTCGAGTGAGAGGGTCTTAGCTGAGTCGCGGCGTGCGGCGTGTTCCTTGGCCCTTTTGTCCTTCGCGTGGCGCTTCAGGCAAGTCAGCAGGAAAGTGCGCAGCTTGCCTTTCTCAGAGTCGGCTCTTTCAAGGAACCCTTTTTCGATGAGGCGCTCGAAGAAGCTCTGAATCAAATCTTTTCCCTCATCCTCGTTCCAGCCGGAATGGCGGGCCCAGACATAGAGGGGATACCAGTAGCTGACGCAGATCGACTGAAGCGATTCCAGATCCGATCCGATTCCGCTCTCCCCGCAAGCCTTATTGACGACGCTCCAGCGAGTCGTAGGAAATCGTTTGTCTGGCGATTGATAGCGAGTCAAGGGGGGCGTCATGACGGGAAATGAGGCGTGGGATTGGTGGGCTGGTGGGACGCCCCAGGATATCTTCCAGTGCAGGTGATGGGAAGGGAGGATGGAGAAAAGGATGCTTGGAAAACCGGAATTGATAGAGAGAATGCCGACATATCATGAAGCAGTGGATCGAGGTTTCAGTTGTTGGATTTCAAGCATCAGAAGTCGAGTCTGAACGTTTAGCGGCTAGTGGGGAGGCTACGGGGAAAGGAAAAATCACAAGTTCCTGCGAAACCATGGGGTCTGGAATGCCAATGTATTGGTGAAAAGACATTCCAAATGAAGGTTCAATGCCCAAATTGTAGCCAAAGGATCGAGATCTCCGCAGAAGTGCTCGAGTCGATTCGCGGCTTTCCAACTTTTGACTGTCCCGCCTGTAGTGGGAAAGTGCCGGTGCCTCCAACCCAACCTGACGGGAGTCTCGGAGGTTTGGCGGTGGATCAGCTCCTGATGCGGGGGCTGGAGACTCCGAAACCGACCGGTGGTGACTGGAGTCCGCCCGAGCCAGCCGAGCTTTCCGATGCGATTGATGAGCGCTATGAGGTTCTGCGCTTGCTCGGTCATGGTGGCATGGGTGCGGTCTATCAGGCGCGGGACAAGCGCCTGTCTAGGCTGGTCGCCATCAAGATCCTGCCTGCCGAGCTGGTCGATCATCCCGGTGCCCTTGCGCGCTTTGAAAGAGAGGCAAGGGCCCTCGCGGCATTGGATCATCCCAATATTGTTAAGGTTCATGACTACGGGCAGACTTCAGAGGGTAGTCCATTTTTTGCAATGGAGTTTGTTCGGGGGAAAGACATCCAGGCGCTTCGCGACGGAGGCGAACTCGATCTTGCTTCGGCCCTGAAGCTTGTCTCCCAAGTGTGTGGGGCTCTTCATTTCGCCCATAGCCGGGGTGTCATTCATCGCGACATCAAGCCGGCCAATATTTTGGTGAGCGACGAGGGAGTCGCAAAAGTCGCGGACTTCGGCTTGGCGAAGGTGATGGGGACCGAATCGAGACCGCAGGATGGCGGTGGGCTGACCCTTTCCGGTGAAGTGATGGGAACTCCGAGCTACATGGCACCCGAACAGGAGAACGGACGACCTGTCGATCACCGGACGGATATCTATGCTCTCGGAGTGATGCTCTATAGTCTTCTGACCGGGTCGCCACCACGTGGCGCATGGACTCTGCCGAGTAAGAAATTCAATATCGACGTTAGACTGGATGAGATCGTACTGCGCGCCCTTCAGGACGATCCCGAGTTAAGGTATCAGGCGGCGGATGAATTCAAGTCGGATATCGATTCCGTGAGCGAACAAAGCGGTGGTTCTGCATTGCCGCCAGGTGTGGAGGCTCCGCCGCTACCTTCCACGACGGGTGGACATGTTCCAGAGTCTTCGCACTTTCATAGTAGCCAGGAGAGTCGGCAGCGGGTCGCAGTCTCAACGCAGAAGCCTCAGGAAGACGAGTTTCTCGCCACAACCCGGAGTCTCAGCACCACGATGCTAGTGCTTGGGCTGTTAGCGATCGGGGTAATGGGTGGGCTTGCCATTTTCCTCGCCAATCGTAAGACCGGCGACACCACCCATCTGGAGCAGACGATCACCACCAGCGAGACCCGTAACACCTTCTTCACCCAGTTGATTAGCCGGGGTGTCGCTACAGAAAATGAACTGGCAGCAATCGAGGCGATCCGGCCCTACGGCGATGGATTGATCGGATACAGCCGCGAGATTCTTACCGGAGAACAGGCGGAACAACTCGCTGAATCAACTGGCGGTGAAGTCCTTTCCATCACGACCGACCCGCAGGAAAGCACCACCCCAATGATTACATGGATTCTCGAGGAACTATTACCACTGCCCGCCAATCCCATGTGGGTAAAGCGGGACGGTGAACTCCAGATCCTCGATGGAAACCAGGCGGGCCCACCCGAGTCCGGTGCGAAATACAAAGCGCTGATCCGTTGGGGCCTAAGTGTCGCGGATGAGCCAGCTGAACCGTCCAATTCAGCAGCGATCGATGAAATCCCTGATATTCAACAGCAGGTGGAACCTCCCCCTCCTGTCGTGGAGCAGAAGGAGGAGGTAGTCCAGCCTTCTCCTGTGGCACAACCCGAGGTCCCCAAACTCCACCAATGGACTGATCTCAAGGGAAGGACCATCGAAGCAAAATTTCTTCGCACCGAGGGTGAGGCAGTTGTGATTTGGCTTCGGGAAAAAGAATTCACGATCCCGTTTTCGAATCTAACACCCGAGAGCGCCGCTTTGGCCAAAGAACTTCATAAGACAAAAACAGAACAATGAAAACATCCTGCCCCTCATGTGACCAAGTGATCGAAATATCCCACGAGGTCCTGGTTTCTCTGGCTGGGCAAATTAGCTTCGCTTGTCCGGCGTGCCAAGGGCAGGTGGAAGTACCTGCGGTCGTCAGGCCACGGGTCTTGGTTGCCAGCGCGTCGATCGCCCCCTCGGCAGAACCCGGCAACCATGGGTTGGCCAATACTCACCGTGGCATCAACCGCAATCTTCTTATCTTCGGCAGCCTCACTCTCCTTGTCCTAGGTGGTGTAGGGTTTCTCCTTGCTTCGCAGAAGTCAGGTGACAGCAAAACCATAGTTCAAAACATCCGAAACGAGATAATCAATAACAGCTATTTCACGCAACTGATCGCCTCCGGCGTGACGTCTAAGGGAGAGTTGGAAGCTATCGGGGAGATCCGGCCTTATGGGGACGACTTCATCGGGATCAGTTCCGAATCGTATGATTGGAATCACGCGCAGGAATTGGCGAGCCGCACAGGAGCACGAATTCTTGATGTGGGCCAGTCAGACGATTCCTCAGGTGAGTTACTGAGTTGGATGGTTGATATTTTTGAGGACTATCTATCGCCGCCGGTATGGATCCTTAAAGGCAACGAGCCGAATGTTCTAATTGGTTCCGAAGTCCTCGCGGTAAATGATCTGATTGGAAAAAGAAGGGTGTTTTTTCGCTGGGACAAAGAAAAACCGGTGAAGGCTGTTGCTTCTAACAGAATTCCTTACGCTGGATCGGCCTATCAGTTTATTCCCGGATCATTCTCCTGGAACGAGGCTCGCTTGAACGCGGAACGGATGGGTGGTCATCTTGCAACGATTAACTCTAAGGAGGAAAACGACTGGATATTAAAAACTTTTCGCAACCACGCACCAAAGCACCGCACTCACTTCTGGATAGGAGGGAAAGAGGAAACGAAAGGGGCGGGATGGCAGTGGGTCACGGGCGAGAGCTTCGGATTTATGGATTGGAACCCAGGCGAGCCTAATGATAGAGATGATCGTCAACCGTCCTACTTGAATATCTACCATGCGAGAGAGGGAGGGATCGGATGGAACAACCGGTTCGAAGGAGATGGCTACGAGGATGGATTGGTTGGATTTCTGGTGGAGTGGGAACAGGATACAGTGGATCTACTCGCGTCAGTTGACCCCGAGCAGGATGCCAAAGGGGGAGTTTGGAAAATGACGGCTGACGGACTTCAACTTGAGAGTGGCCAGGGGACATGTGTTGTCTCTTCTGCTTACGTGCCCACCGAAGAATATGACTTTATCGTGGAGTTCTCCTTGATTGCCGAAAGCATCGGGAACGTAACTCAGCGATGCGTCAGGAATGGGCAGGAGGTGTTCTGGGCGGTGCAGAGCTATATCGGAGGAAGTGCGTTCTCTGGATTTCAGGTCGACAGGCGCCCTTTCGAGTACGCTAATGCCAAAATTGCACAACCAGCCCTCGTGAAAGGCGTGAGATACCGCTCTGTGGTTCAGGTTCGACGGGGTGAGATTCGTGGCTTTCTAAATGACGAGTTGCTAATACGATGGGTAGGCGATCTCAAGACTGGCTTGTCACCAAATTCCGCTAATCCAATCAGTTTTGGGGCATACAACGCAGGAATCATCTTTCACAAGGCCGAAATCATCCGCCATTTGCCTGAGTCATCAGACATTCGCTTGGACGAAACGGAGCTTAGAGCGAAGAGTGAAGATAACAATCTTGGACGATCCGGTCTTGATGATCAGATCGTCTTTGGCGAAGGATCATATCGATTGCTTACGCCTGATGATATTGCATTTTCAAAAATCTCTCCCAAGATTCAAATCATTTCAGATAATAGGGCGTTTCCCTTATACAAATCGTTGTGGGGTGAGGAGAATGTGTTCTGCATACATCCCACTAGTGGAGACACACCCGGGACAGTCGACTTTTCGAAAATCACCGGAAAATCGAAGGGTAATCTGATCATAAATATGCGCGACGATCCGCGTGGGGATTGCAGGATCGAGGTTCTAAAAGGAAATGAGATTTTCGATTCCATCCAACTGGATACGGACGAATGGAAAACGGTCTCCATTCCATTTGAAGAGGATAGAGTCGTAATCAAAGTATACGCAACCGGATGGTCCTGCGAATACGCTTTCATCACGTATGAAATTTCACATTAAAAACGAAATCGATATTCATGAAGATTACCTGTCCCGCCTGCGCCCAACATATCAAGATCGACCCTGAAATACACGGCGATCTGCAAGGCCATGCGCATTTACAATGCCCGTCGTGCAATGGCCTCGTCGCGGTTCCGCCCATCGACTCCCCGCGATCAGTCGCTCAGGTGAGTGTTCCTGCGGATGCGACCATCCGCTCAACCACTCAAGCGGGGACGTCTGCCTTGACTCTCGCCAGGACTTATCGCGGTATAAATCGGAATCTTCTCATTCTAGGTACTACGGCTTTGCTCGTCTTTGGAGGAGTTGTGATCTTCTTGGCGTCTCGCAACACGGGAGAGAATCGAGAGATTAAACAGAATATCACCAAGGAAATCATCCATAACAGTTTCTTCACCCAACTTATCGCATCGGGTGTGACGACGGAGGAAGACTTGAATTCAATCGCGAAGATCCGCCCCTACGGAGACGGCTTTATCGGAATCAGCAAGGAGGCAGTTGATTGGGAGCAAGCACAAGTCCTCGCAAGAAAGACTGGTTCCAAAATACTAACAAATTTGGAAGGAGGCGATGAGGCTGAGCTCGGATTAAGAGAATGGCTTGTAGCAACATTTATTGCCAAACCAGCGTCAAGCGCTTGGGTCAGCGAGCAGGGAGAGGCCAGGATAATGGAGGGAGAAACTTTAAGCTCCGATAAAGTCGTAAGTGGACAGCACAAGGTTCTGCTTCATTGGCAGAAAAAACCGAAGCCAGAGCCCAATACCAAAAGTGCCGATCTTGCTTCGCAGGTTGCCAAAGTTACAGAAGAACCAAGCGCGATGATTCCACCCGAGACTGAGCCTGTCAAACAAGCAGTGCCGGAAGCTTGGTGGCTGGAAATGGACGCCGCCCTCCACGAGGAGTTGATGAAATGCTTTACTGAAGGTGATCCCGCCGCGTGTCGCGAACTCGCGGACAAGCTGCCGGAACTAGTGAAGTCCGGGGAAATCAAAGAGATCGAATGGGTCGAATCTGGATCTGATGCCGTCGGTCGCAATTTTCCCAAAGGCAAGATGGACTACAAGATCCCGGGGCGCACAAAGAACTACCAACTGAATACAGGATCAGAATTTAGCTGGAGACAAGATTCACATAAAATTTGGTTTGTGATAAGCACTCCTGGAAGTGGCTATGGATCCACGCTTAGTATCGGTACCACCGCTCCCTTGGGAAAACAATGGCAGCCTTTATTTTTCATCGAAAGTAGCGGTTCTGCACGAGTTTTGTTGGGGCGGGATCTCGGGGCTTCTGAGGATTTATGGAAAGCCAAAGCTGTATTTACCCTGGGCGCCCCCATTCCTGAAGTCGCCACACTCACCTGGATGCTGGGCGAAGGCCATCCTGCATTGGAGCCACCATCGGAGAAGCAAGGCAGGAATGTGGAATTTGGTTCATTCTCTGATTCCACGGTCGCATTTGTTGGTCCCGACTCAACGATGCTTCGCTATTTTGGCTCAAAATTAAATTGGGGTTTTGTTCCTCAAAGTGGTTCGGTCTTTACCGTCGGGGTGTTTCTGCAAGGTAAGGATAAAGTCACGCTAGGTAAATCCTATAAGGCAAACGGCTATGTCGGGGTGCCGGGTAGTTCGTCAAAAACACAGGTCACCTCGTATGTGGAAAAAGCCTATTCTGTGGGCGATTACTCCAATGAGAATGTTGAAGAAGTAGGTGAAGCTGTGGCCAACTTGATTCTACTTCCATGAAAATACCTGCTCCAAGCAGAAATTCATTCGCTTATGTCTGCCTGCTGGCATTGGTTCTATTTACTCCAAACCTTTTATCTTCATGATCGACGACCGGGGCAACCTCCATTTTCGCATTGCAGCAATTGCTATGATGATAAGCTTTTTGATACTCCCGATAGCTGCACAACAATCGGCCGACTTCTCATACTCAAATCTCATAGACGGCGGTATTGCTATCACCGGCTATGCCGGTGCGGGTGGTGATGTGATCATTCCTGACGTTATCGCAGGAAATATTGTAACGGAAATTTCTTCATGGGCATTTTCTAACAATGCTGCGGTTACGAGTGTTAAGTTTCCTGCTGGCGTTACCAACTTGGGCTATTATGCCTTTGGCGGATGCTCTGGATTGACCAGGGCTACCTTCGAGGGGAACGCTCCATTGCTAGACTTCGAGGTGTTTCAAGGCGCAGCCCCTGGTTTTTCAGTTTTCTATTACAATGCAGCCATCGGCTTCACCTCGCCGACTTGGAATGACTACCCCGCTGAGGTGATTACCCAGCCTACTTTTAGGAGCCAGCCGGTGCAGACGGTCTTCAGTGCGAACACCGCAACTCTGACCGTAGTTGTCAGTGGAGATCCGCTTCCGGTCTTGCAGTGGTATCTTGGCGAAACCGGTGACCTCTCGACCCCAGTCGAGGGGGCCACCTCGCCCACTTACACCACCCCAACGCTGACCGACACCAGGAGCTATTGGGTCCGCGCAACGAATACCGAGGGGCATACAGATAGCAATTCCGCGGTGGTCGTGCCTAATTCCAGCCCAGGTGTGTCATACCGGTATTTCCGCTTCGTCACCCTCCAGACGAGGGCTCCGACCGCGAGTGCCGTGCGGCTCGGGGACTTTTACTTTCACGGAGGTGGGCAGGCCGTGGTTCCACCGATGGCGACAAATCCCGGCGGCAATTATGCTTCAGATGAATCACCTCTAAACCTGCTCGATGGAAACCCATTCACAGAATGGCGGGATTCCTTCAAGGAACCGGTCGTTTTTGACTTCGGGGTGAGCGTGACCGTCAGTTCCTATTCCTTCACCAGCGCGGCCTTTGGGTCAAACCAGACGCCCGTGGAATGGCGCATCGAGGGCAGTAACAATGGCTCAAACTGGGACATTCTCGAGACCAGAACGGAATCGGTGACGACCGCATGGCATGCACCGGTGGGGCCTTTCGCATTGGTTCCCGATCTGCTTCCTCCTGCCATCATCATACAACCCACCGACCAAGCGATTGAGTTCAGAAGCAATCAAGGGGCCACCCTGAGTGTGGTCGTCAGCGGGACTCCCGCTCCATCTCTCCAATGGTATCTTGGCGAAAGCGGAGACACCACCAACCCGATTGGGGGAGCAAGCTCCTCCGGCTACGTCACTCCTCGCGTGAGTAATGCGACCAGCTATTGGGTCCGCGCGACAAATAGCGGGGGCCGCGCGGACAGTGCAACGACGGTGGTGACGCCGGGCTTGCTTTGGACTACTAACAATGTAATTGGCGGACCCTATATCACCATCACCGGCTACAACGGCCCCGGAGGAAACGTCGTCATCCCGGACCGCATCTGGGGGGTGCCTGTGACAACCATCAAAAACAATTCGTTCCGCAACAAGACCACCTTGAGTAATATCACCATTCCCTCAAGTGTGACGAGTATCGGGAGCTACGCGTTCGAAAACTGCATTGGCATGTCCAGTGCCATCTTCGAAGGAAATGCACCTTCCATGGATACCAATGTATTCTCTACCACCGGCTCCGAATTCACCGTCTGGTTCCACTCCGGCGCAAGCGGATTCACCACGCCGACATGGAATGGTTACCCGGCTGCGGAACTCACACCACTCGCATATTGGCGGCTCGAATACTTTGGTACCGCCACAGGTGTCGGTGATGCATCAGACACTTTCGACGCCGATGGCGACGGTCAGGACAATGGCTCTGAATATACTGCCGGCACGAATCCCAAAGTGCAGTCTGATGTCTTCCGGCCGTTGTCATCCTCTCTTCTTGCGGGATCCTTCACCGTCGTTGTCCCCGGCCAGATCGGGCGAAGCTACGTAATGGAATACGCCACAAATCCAGACTCGCTCTCCGGTTGGCTACCGGTACCCGGTAGCGAGACCGGCCCGCTTGTAGCTGCTGGCCAGATAACTCTCACTGACCCATCCGCTCCACCTTCCTGTGCCTTTTATCGCATCCGTGTTTCGTTTCCATAATTTCCGAGTCCCCGGCGACCTCCCCTAAAAGCATGAAAAGTATCCTCAATTCTATCACTACTCACTGTGTCCATAGGATGTCGTTCGTGTTTACGATGGTCGCCTCGGCTTTCCTATTGTCATCCGTATGTCCCGCTCAAGTGCCGGAGCGTTACATTGAAACTTACATCATGCCGCTGGAAGACTGGACGCGTATCCCGGCAGCAACGCGGGATGATCACGGGAAACTTCGTCAGAAATGCGTAGAAGCTCTAGACTCTGGAAAAATTGAGCGGATCGATCGCGTTGGTGGCTCAGTGCCAAAAGGGAATTTCCATTTTGGTCCAACAGGATTATTTCGATATCCAGCAACTTTTGTCATCGAAGGTAATGAGATTGTTGGCGGCGAAATATTAAGTAGGGATATAGGATCCAAATTTGCCGGGGGTGCGAAGCAGCTGGGCGAAAGCTCCTCATTGAATATTATCTATGCCCGGATTCCACCCCATGTTGCTACTGCATCCATGCTCGGAAAGGGCTCGAAAGATGACGTAAAGCGTACAGAAGTTCCGATTTTTGAACCCATCAGACTCACAACCAATGTTCCTTCCGAATTCCATGGAACCCATTTGATCGGAGTCGTCCCGCTTCCGGCGATAGGAATAAAGCCCTCGAAGCTAGCCCTTATTTTCCACTCCGGGGGTCCAGAGGAGCAGGCTATTACCTCTTCCGGTGGTATGGTCGAGATGCTGCTTCTTAGAGGTACATCCGGTGCCGATTTAGATAATGTATCGGAACGAATCAAAGCCCTCTTAGGTCAACGTGGTTCCATCGAAGCTGCGATTGCCCTACGTTCGATTCCGGGTTCCAAGGGTTATTTAACAGGAGAAACCGAATGGGTATATCCAACATCGGCAGTCATGAAGGGTGAAATTCTTGTTCCTCAGGAATTAGAGCCGCTGGGTCAAGGTACGGTATTCGAAATGAAGTGCATCGCAATGGATGCCAAAAGCATGGAGATTGAGTTCGCGTTAAGTCATGACTTGGCCAAACCCGAGATCCCCGTCGCAACGGGAAAAGGCAAGATTCTCCTCACTCCGGACAACGTCACACTCTACCGCATTTTCCACTCGCAGAAGCTAACGCTCATCTCGGGTGCTTGGACCTCAGTGGCGGAAATACCTCTGGCTCCCATCCTTGGGGCTGTCGAGAAATCAGCAAAAAGCCAATCCTGCTATCTTTTCGCAAGAGCCATTTCAAATGCGCGTTGAATTCTGACCATCGAAAGCCACATCATGAACAGTTCCATTTTTCGGTTTCTCATTGTTCTACCAATGCTGACTTCGAGCCTAGGCGCTGCTGAATCGGCAGTTGGCCGAACTGAATATACGCACGCCACTCATAACGGATGCCGACATCGAGCAGCTGCTGCAGTCCAAGTCACTCGGTGTGCTCTCCTTGGATGGAACAAAGATTTTCAAGGAGGGTGCCGAGCGGCTGCGTAAAGAACTTCGGACCTGCATTGTGAACCACTGATTCTAACCTCCATTTTAAAACCGAGATGACTACTATCTGTCCCCACTGTGCCGTCCAGATCGAAATTGATCCGGAAACCCATGCAGCGATGGCAAACCTCACCCACTTCGCCTGCCCGGCGTGCCAGGGTGCAGTGGCAGTGCCGATTGCTGCTAGGCCACGACTTCAGGTTGCTCAGGCGCTTTCTTCGGCCGTGCCAGTTCCGGCCCCGGCAGCTCCCCAGAAGCATGCGCTAGCCACCGCCCACCGTGGCCTCAGCCGCAATCTCCTCATTCTCGGCTGCACGGTTCTGCTCGTGCTCGGCGGTCTCGGATTCTTCCTCGCCTCGCAAATGTCCGGGGACACCAAAATGGTAAACCAAGACATCCGCAACGAAATCATCAAGAACTTCTACTTCCAACAGTTGATCGCCTCGGGTGCGACAAACGAGGCCGCGCTGCGCAGAATGGAGATGATTTTCCCCCACAAGGATGGTTTCGTTGGCATCAGCGATACACCCCTTACCTGGGATGCCGCCGGGGATTTGGCGAGTCAAACGGCTTCCGTGATCCTGCCCTTCGACTCATCGGCCGCATCAGCCAACCGCGAGATCCTGGAAAGGATCGCGCCATCCGCCGCCGGCCAATCCCTCTGGGTATCGGTACAAGGGGTTTGCGCAACCCTTTCGGAGGCGGGGACGGCCAGAATCACAAGTCAGGGAGGGAGCCGCAAAGCGCTGTTTCGCTGGGACACTCAAGTCAAAGGCGATCCGACCGACTCCAGGTTTGATCCGCAAATCCCTGAACCCGATGCCGAAGGATGGATCACGCTTTTCGACGGCGAGAAATTGTACGGGTGTTCTGCCGAAGATATTATTGCAAACGGTGACAAAGTGAAAATTGAAGATGGCACCCTTATTCTGGATGATGCCGGGGTGCAATTTCAGATCATTGCACGGAATGTTGCGATTCGTGCGGACGTGAAGAAAATTAGTGGAATCAATCTAGGGTTAGGATGTCGGCAAAACCCCGGGAACAGGAAATACAATTCATGGTTCAACGGTGGAGGAGCCAGGTATTCAAATTTTGGTCTGGGTATGGCTGCGCCAAAATGGAGGGAGATCAAGGCCGGGAAAGCTTCTCGGAACTTCCGTGATTTTTTCCAGATGGAGCTGATGATCCAGGATAGCACAATTACTCTGAAAGCGGAAGATGAGTTAGTTGCAAGTGCCGAAAACTCGGAGATTGATGAGCCAGGAAAACTATCTGTACGGGCTCTCAGGGGGCGCGGGCTGTTCAAAAATATCCAAGTCAAAATTCTCGACAACGCGCCATGATGAAAGATGGCGTGTCGTCCCTTCAGAAAGCTCTGCCCAACTGTAAGATCAATTTCTAAATCCACTCCCACCATGCACGTCGCAACCTGCCAGCACTGCCACACCGAGTTCGAAGTCGACGAAGAAACCATCGCGTTTCTTCAGGGCCGATCTCATTTCAAGTGTCCGACGTGTTCGAAGCTGTTGCCGGTCTCGATTTTGCCGGCTCCGATGGTCTCTGCTGCCCCATTGGTTCAGGCTCCTGTCGTGCCTGAACAGGTCTCCGTGCCGATGGTTGAAACGCGACAGGTGGAGCAGAAGGTTTCGAGGGGGCTGAGTCGTAATTTTCTAATTCTTGGAGCTGCGGTGATTCTAGCGCTTGGGGGGCTCGGGTTCTATTTTGCGACGCGGCAAAGCGGAGATCGGAGCATTGTTGTGCAAGATGTTACCAATGAGATTATCAGAAATCAGTATTTCACCGGCCTCGTCGATCAAGGGAGGGCTGAGCTTGAGGCTTTGGAACAGATGGCCCGCATCGAGCCGATGGGGCCTGCTTACATTGGCCTGAGCGCCGATGGCTATTCATGGAGCGAAGCGCAGGATTTTGCGAAGAAAGCTGGAGGAGAGATTCTTGCCGTAGAGTCCGCGACCGACCGGAGTGCGCCGTGGAGTGATCCAAGCACCGAGCGACTGGTGCGCTTTCTTGATCTCCGTTTTCCCGAAGTCGGAGACCGCACCGTGTGGGTGAGGCAGAATAGTAGCGATTATCCGAGAGTTCTCAACAACCCCGATGTCAGACCCATATCGACCCCTGAGCAACCAAGGCGAGTCTTCGTCCGCTGGTGGCCGAAACCCTAACACTTAGAGAAGCATGGAAATCCATTGTCCCCATTGTTCGCAACCGCTTCTCATCGAGGATGCGGAACTTAGAACGCTGACCGCTGATACAGAAATCCCCTGCCCGGGCTGCGGTGGTGCGGTGATCGTGAAGGCGGGAGAATTAGGTCCCGGTGTGAAGGTTCACCGTCAACTCAATCGGAATGTACTGATTCTCGGCGCTGCTGCTTTGCTTGCATTGGGAGGCATCGTGTTTGTGATCGCCTCGAGGCTGGGCGGGAATGATTCCCATGTTGATCAGAAGATCGTCAACAAGTTGATCGAGAATGAGTTCTTCCGCAATCTCATCGCTGAAGGGAAGACGACGGAAGAGGCGCTTGCCGAGGTTGAGGAAGCAGTTGGTTACGGTGAGGGTTATGTTGGGATCAGTCGGGAGGAACTCAGTATTCGAGACGCCATGGCCCTGGCCGAAAGGACCGGAGCGAAGATTCTTGATCCGGCGGACTCAGGTCAGGACAGCCCGCTGCAGGTCGCCGACTGGTTGAGTAAGACTTTTCCCGAGCGAAAGGGGCGTGCGACATGGATCCGTCCGCTCTTTGGGATTCACGACAAACGGGTCATTGATGGGCCCGATATCCTCTCTTGTTCGAATCTGACTTCCCTAAAAGCTCGGGTCTTTCTGACTTGGGAGCCGCATGGTAAGCCATGGAAAAACCTTGGTTGGTCATGGTCGATCGAGCCTACTTATGACCAAGTAAGGGAATTCGATCAATGGGGGTTGGCGCGGGTGAGGCAGGGGAATAAGTGGGGCTTGATTGACCGTGATGGGGCGGTGGTGCTTCCAATCGGCTACGCTGAGGTTGGGCCTTTTTCAAGGTATGGATCAGCGCGGATCAGGAGTGCTTCGGGAATTGGCCTGATCGATGAAAAGGGAAGGGTGGTTGCTAAGCCGGAGTGGGATGATGTTCAGGATTTCATCCATGGATTTGTTCCTGTGAAGAGGGATGAAAAATGGGGTTATCTTGATTCAAGCGGCAAACAAATCTTTCCTTGTGAGTGGGATGATGCATGGCGTTTTGGTCCGGCGGGAACCGCAGTGGTTACCAAGAACGGGAAGCGTGGATTGATCAATCGCGAAGGCAAGTTGGTGCTCCAACCCGTGTGGGATGGGATCACGAACATCGCGCGCGAGGGTATTGGAATGGTCCGTCGTGGTGAATCGTGGGGTCTGATCGATGCCCAAGGTAAAGCGCTGACTTCAGTGAACCTCCAACTGGATTTTGGGGAAGCGAATTCGTGGGAGGAACGTTGCTTTGACTGGGGCTACCTTGGAGTTAAGTCGAATTCGGGCAAGTTCACGGTCTTGAAGCTGGATGGAGGAAAAGCTTCTGGAATGGAAGGCGTGATCGGGATTAAGGCAATTTCCGGAGGCGGGCTTTATCATCTGCTGCTGACATTCTCGGATGGAAGTCAGAGTCTCAAAGGCCGCGATGGCGAAGAAATCTATCATAGTAGCCCTGACGAACCCAAGGTGGGAGATATCAGTGGAAAACGGAGGTATCCTGCGAGGCCGGCGGATGAGTTTCTCAGAAATGGTCTGTTCTATGTTGAAGACCGCAGCGGAACATCAGGTCTCTTGAACGCCTCAGGAGAATGGGTGATGCCGCTTTCAAAATATAAGAAGCGCGTAATGAGTGATGGTTTAATCCTCGTTGAACAAGCCGGGAAGATGGGCTTGACCAAAATGGATGGCACAATTTTGACCAAGATGGAATGGGATGAAATCCGAGACTACGTCGAAGGATTTGCTGCTGTAAGGCAGGGCGATAAATGGGGATTCATCGATCGAGACGGAAAAGTCGTGATCGCGCCGATTTGGGCTGAGGTGGGAAGTTTCGGCCAAGGGGTCGTGGCGGTTTCCACCAAGAAGTTTGTAGTGCGGGACCGCAGGCGTGTCAACGCGCCAACCGGAGGCTATCCATGCAGTTTCGTGGATGTCGATGGGAAGAAGGTCTTTGATCTGGTAATTTTCTCGAATGTGAACTCTTGGCAACGACTGCCCCGATTTTCGGCGGGTAAGACCGTATATGGAGCAGCTCGCGATGGGGATCGGCCGGTTTATTGGAATTCGAAAGGAGAAGTGGTTTCCAATTCTGTCGATA
>NZ_JBATWY010000143.1:0-2542 GCF_049672945.1 Haloferula sp.
TGGCCTTCCCGCTTGGAGCAACTCGACGGCTTGCGATTTGAATTCGGCGGTGTATCGCCGACGTGACTTTTGCTTCATGGACATGGATTCTGGAGGTTGGTGGTCCAGAAATCCAGCTCACCTCAAACTCGATATGGGGGTGGCTGGTGATCCGAAGAACAAGGAGAAGCGCTACTCAATGAAATTCGATTACGATCTGAAAACGGAGATGGATCCCAAACAAATGATTCTGACCTTGAAGGATGAGGCGAACGAGTTGGTGGTGAACCAAGCGATCTACGAGCTGAATGGAGACAAATTGACCTTCTGTATGACTTTCAATTCAAGGGCGGGGATCGTCCAGCCGTTCTCAAAGGCTTTTGAAGTGAAAGAGGGGGAGGGACTCACCAGCCTCTTCACCTTGCAGCGGGTGAAGAAGTGAATGACAGGCGGGCTTTCATTTCTTCGGATGGAACAATGATCTCTCGGTGGATACCGGGTCGGCATCTTTGAGTTCGGTGAGCCTTCGGTGCAGCTGTTTCTTCAGCTCCTCGGCGACGGATCGGTATTCTGGATTGCTGATCTCGTTTTTCAATTCGTGAGGGTCATTCCCCAGATGATAGAGCTCGTATTCTGGACGATGGTGCAATTTCCGGACGGTAAATTGAGCCGTGGGATCGCTCTTCGAGAGCTCCACCCATGATGACGCAACATCAGCCGAATTGTTTTTTCCCTTACCGTTAAGCAAAGCGAGTGCCGCGTCGATCGTGGTGTTGGAAGTTTCGTTTTCGTGGTTCGGATTGTAGATCAGTGAAAATGTTTTATTCCGAACAACACGGATGGGGTAGATGCGATCCCGGCTGCCGATGATGTTGCAGTTGGTGAATGCGCCGTAGACATGTTGGTGGAGCTCTTGCGGCTCTCCTTTGAGCATTTTGAGGAAGCTCTCGCCGTCGCAATCGTCGGGTGAGAGCCGTCCTCCTGCGGCGTCAACAAGGGTGGGGGTTATGTCTGCATTCGCCACTAGCTCACTGGCAACGGTTCCTGGCGGAATGACACCAGACCAATGAGCGATTAGACCGTTATGCAGTCCGTTGTCGTAACACGTCCACTTCGCGAAGGGCAGATGGGTGCCTTGCTCGCTACAGACCATAAAGATGGTGTTTTCCCAGAGTCCGCGCCGCTCTAGCTCCCCACGGATTAGTCCCACCAGTTTGTCGAAATTTGAGACTTCAGCGTAGTATTTCACGAGTTCCTTGCGCAGAGCGGGAGTGTCCAGCCAGTAGGGGGGGACGGTCAGGGCATCTGCGTTGTATGGGGATCGATCGCCAGTGGTGAGGGGGCCGTGAGAGTCATTGGAAGCGATGAAAAGGCAGAAAGGCTTTCCGGCACCGATGGCTGAATCGATGAATGAACCGGCATCTCTCACGGCAGCGGGATTGGGGTCGCTTGTCTTGTCCGTGTTTCCGGGGAAATACTCGAATGGGTAGCTTTCCTTGGGCGCCACATGGCTCTTGCCGACAAGAGCCACCCGGTAGCCAAGTGGTTTCAGGTAATGGGGAATGCTCTTTGTCCCAGCTTTCGACGTTGAGTGATTTGCAAGGGTGCCGGTGCGCCACGGGGTGCGCCCAGTATAGAGTTCCTGTCGGAATGGAGCACACATGGCCACCGAGCAGTATGAGCGGTCGAATCGCATGCCCTCGTCGGCGAGCCTGTCGATGTTGGGCGTTTTGCAGTCAACATTGCCGTAGGCTCCCCAAGAGTCGCGGTTCATATCGTCCGCCAAAATGAATACAATATTCGGCTTTTCCGACTGGGCGGAAAGCGCGGTGGCGAGAAGGAATGCTAGAAGAAATTTCGTCATCTGGGTGGGTCTGTTTCTAGGGATAGGCAAGTCTCGGAGAAATTTAGCCGATAAATGGAGGAATCTGCGGGTGGGCAACAGGTGAAAGTGTATCTCATGGATCTTGAGCCTCCAGATTTAATTTGACTCAAAATGGCCTGAGCGAAGGCTTCCGTGCCAATGAAAGAAACCTTGAGCGGGCCTTCCGAGGCGATTCCTCCCCCACTTC
The DNA here is from genome assembly GCF_049672945.1 of Haloferula sp. NCBI lineage: Bacteria > Pseudomonadati > Verrucomicrobiota > Verrucomicrobiia > Verrucomicrobiales > Verrucomicrobiaceae > Haloferula > Haloferula sp. Next base: position 2,052 of record NZ_JBATWY010000143.1, read on the forward strand.
CGAGTGGATATGGTGCTACCCCGACGCCGTTTGCGGAAAGGGACAGAATCATCAGCTTGGATGTGGTGCGAGGCTTTGCTCTATTGGGGATACTGATCTCGAATATGATATTTTTCAGCCAGCCGCAGGAGGAGTTCGACCCGAGGGCGGCATCTTGGATCAACTCTTGGGACAAGGTTGCGGATTGGTTTTCAGCGTTTCTGGTGGAGGGGAAATTCTATCCGATTTTCTCGCTGCTGTTCGGTATCGGTTTCTTCCTGCAGATGGAGCGTCTGGACTCGGGAGCTGGGGATGCGAAGGGCATATTTCTGCGACGGCTTTGGATTCTTTCGATCCTAGGTCTGACACACTCCACATTTTTTTATGGGATGGCGACGTCTTGCTCTATTACGGTTTGAGCGGGTTTCTTCTGTTGTTGTTCAGAAATCGGAAGTCGATCACCCTGCTGGTATGGGCGGGGTGTCTGATTTTGCTTCCCGTTGGCATCATGT
>NZ_JBATWY010000144.1:0-92558 GCF_049672945.1 Haloferula sp.
CTGCAACGTAGCCCGGGCCATCGGTCGCCGCCGGGGTGGTGGCGGCGCCGGCTTCGATTTCCTCAAGCCAGCCGACTTCCTCGGCTCGGCGTTCTTCGATCCGATCAATGATCTCAAATATTGCAGCAAGCTTCTCTTCTATCTGCTCAGAGAGTGTCAGTGGATCGAGCGACCCTCGCTCAGCTCGTAGCTTGCTCTTCACAGCGGCTGGGACATTGTGGCAATCTAACAAACGATCACAGGGTGTCCGGGCTACGTCATATTTCTTCGTCACTTTGCTGCCTGATCGGGTCTTTTCAACGAGCTTCATGACCGGGGTAAAATAGTTGCGCAGTGGCAGCCAGGCTGTGGTGTAGAGGTCGTTGACGTGCTCAACGAACCGGATGTCGTCATATCGACCATAACCTAACAACTGCCGGACATGAGTGAAATTCATCTGCTCCCCGTGCGCTTGGTCGTTCTTCTTGTAAGAGCGTGAGCGGATCCAGTGGATGGGTGTCGCGCGGTCCCGCAGGTAGCTTTCCAGGACGGTGTTGAGAAATTCGCTGCCGTTGTCCGTGTCGAAACTGATGATCGGAAACGGCAGTCTTGCGGCGATGACGCGCAGACCTTGGCATACCTCTCCGCCAGTCTGACCCCATAGTCCCACGAGTTCGGTCCATCCGCTGAAGATGTCCGTTAGCGTCAGGCTCCACATGAATTCGCCGCTGCTACTGCCTCCGCCGTGCGATACCGTGTCGCCTTCAAACCACCCGGGACCATCGACTTCCCAAGGCCCACAACGCACTGGCACCGTGGCCTTGAGCCGATGGCTGGTGCGCCCCTTTTTCCGACCATGGCGGCTTTCGTCAGCGAGTTTGTGAGGGGCGGTGATCCGGTCGAGTTGGCGGGGGCTGCAGGCGAGCACTTTGCGGCGAGTCTCCTTAGCCACCTTCCCGTATCGGCTCTCATAGCTCTCAATCCAGAGCGGCAGAGTTTGCTTGAGGCGCTTGCCGCAGGGTTGTTCGGAGCGCTTCCGGATTTCGATGATCACGGCCATTTCCGCTTCTCCGCAAACCGCCTTCAAGCCTCGTTTCCGGGCCTTTCCACCAAGGCTGACTTTGCCGTTGAGCGCCTTGATCGCGTGCTTGCGGTCCCAGCCAGGTGTGTCGCTCACTTCATCAATCATCGCGCTCTTTCCCTGTCGGTTTCGACTCGGATACCTCGCTCGGCAGCTCTCCCAATATTCGTTTTTGCTCTTCTGGCTCATGATCCAGGTGAGTGTCTTCATCCGGGTGTCATTCTTTCTGGCGCAACGACCGACCTCAGCTCCTTTCGGGGCTTTCTCCCGGTGTCATTCCTTTTGGCTTAATGTGTCCCAGTAATTTCAACTGCCTGAAGCCTTGCCGGCGACTTTGGCGGAGAATATTCTCTTGGCGAGAGTTGTCGCCAAAGGCACTCCACGACCCTGTCCCTGCAGCCATCGCTTATGAAATCCTTCCATCATTCCGTTTTATTCTCCGCTCTAGTCACCACCCTTGTGAGCAGCCCAGTCCTGGCAGATTTCGAGAAAGGGATTGCGGCCTATCAGGCGAACGACCTGCCGCTTGCCTACAAGGAATTTCGTGAGTCGGCGGAAGCGGGTGAAGTGGGTTCGCAATTCAATTTGGCGCTGATGTATGAACAGGGCATCGGAGTGGAGAAGGATGAAAAGGAGGCCGTGGTCTGGTACGGCAAGGCCGCGAAGCAGGGGAGTAGTCTCGCGCAGTACAATCTGGCAGTAATGTATGAGAATGGTCGCGGCACGGCGGTGGATTTTGCGAAAGCGCGCGAGTGGTACCGGAAGGCATCCGTGCAGGGCGATCCGCTGGCCATTGGCAATCTGGGGATGCTCTATGTGCGTGGCGACGGGGTGAAGGAGAACAAAACGGCGGGTGTGGCATTGCTACTGATGTCAGCGACGATGGATCCTTCTCCTCAGAACAACGCGAAGAGAAACATCACCGGGACGCGTGGTCTAACCCCGCAAATGATTGCGGAGGCTCAAGAGCTCTCGGATGAGATGAGCAAGGCGAAGAGCCTGCTGGTGCCGCTCGATGCGTATTTGAAGAAGGGCGAATAAACGGGGCCGCTCCTTCAGACCGGAAAGGAGGACGTGTCTATTCCCAGCGGTAGGAACTCAAGCCTTTCAAGTCGCGGATCAGGACTTCGTTGCCACATACAGCGAGGTGCGCCCAGGTCGGGCGGGCGCTCACTTCCAATTCGCTGATCAGCTTGTATGCCTTTGGGTCGGCTTCAATGAGCCTGAGGATCCCCTTGTCATCGAGGGCCAGGATTCGGTTGCCGTTTGCAACCATCGACCAGTAGTCGCCGAAAGTCTCCCTGGTCGACCAAAGCACGTTTTTGGCGACCGGGTCGATGCAGTGGAAACGCTTGTCGCGCCCATGAAGGTAGATTTTGCCATCGATCACGACTGGAGAAGACATGTTGCCTTCCAGTTTGTCGTTCCATCGTTCGGCAACCGATTGGGTTTCGTTGTCAGAAGTGATTTCATACCAGAAGGTCCCGCCGCCGTAGCTGGCGGTGAAGATGTGATTCCCGACCGACGTCGGTGTTAGAATGTTCATGCCACGGAAGGCCTTTACGGGGGTGGACCAGATGACCTCACCCGACTTCGGATCGACACCGGCAAGGGCCATGCGGGTCTGGACGACGATTTGGTCACGGCCCTCGATTGTCGCTCTGATCGGTGAGGAAAAGGCTTCCCCGAACATGGCGCGTTCATCCTCCAGTGTCTTCCACACCGTTTTGCCGTCGGACTTTCGGATCTTGCGCAAGGCGGCACCTGCTTGGACGTAGACATGGTCCCTCCCGAGGAGGGGTGAGCAGACGAAGCCGAACTGCGGTTTTTGAGTTTGTTCCTGTTGGGGGAAATCGACACGCCATTTCACGCTGCCGTTGGTGACGTCGATGGCGACGAGCACGTCGCGCATGCCCCCGACGTAGAGGTGTTCGCCATCACAGGCTGGCGTGCTCCGCACCCAGCTCCCGTTTCTTGCGGCGTAAAAAGGAACCTTGATCGATCCTTCCCACGAGGTTTCCCAAAGCTGTTCGCCGGTCTTTCGGTCGAAGGCGCGGACGATCTCGTTTTCCTTGCCTCGGGTTTCCACGGTGAAGATCCGGCTGCCATGGACTATTGGGCTTGAGTAGCCTTCGGCAAGATCCACCGACCACTGCTTCTTGAAGTTGGCCTCATCAAGGGTTGCGGGCCATGCCTTCGCTCCTTGGTGGATCTGGCCGTCACGGGTCGGTCCTCGCCATTCGCCCCAGTTCGGAACCTCAGAGAGAGAAGGGGTGGTGGCTACAGCCAAGGCCAGAAGGATTTGTCGGACGGGCATAAGGGTCAGATTGCAAGAGTTTCACCGATCCGCAAGGGAACGTTTCCGGGCGCTCTGGGGTGGGTTTCGAGTCCGAGGACGATTCGGTTCGTCTGCGGAGATCCTTCAGCTGTCCGATTGGTCGTTTAGGCGTCCCCGGCACATTGGGGGTAGTGGGAGGGGACGACAAAGCAGGGATCGGGTCCATGGTTGGCGCGTATCATGAGGCATCGTTCGAGTTCAGGAGCGGGTGTCCACTTTTCCAGTGGAGCGTCTTCAAGGTGATCGAAGGAGACCGGCCAGAGGCTTTTGGGAATGAGTTCGAGAATACTGTCCTGATGGAAGTGGTCAGCACACTCGTCGATGGTCAGCCATTGGCCACGGCGGCAGTGCGGGTAGATGAACTCGGGATGGGCTGGCTGTGGTGCGTGCACATGATCGAAGAGGCAGCCGTAGACCAGGGAATGAACCGTGATGGGCTCCGTTCGAAAGCTCTCTGGAAGCGAGTTGCGATGATTCCGAACGAGGGTGAGTTGATGGGTCCGGAGTCGTTGGATTTTTCTGGAGTAGTTGTCGCGCGGATCGGGTCCGGGCAGGGCCAGGCCGGTTTTGGTTTCGACGCCGAGGTAGAATTTCGTGGCGAGCTCGAGATGGATGAGTTGTTGGCTTGCGAGGTCACGGACAAGGAAATCGATTTCACCGAGGGTGGTCTTTTCCTGAAGCTGGAGGTTGCGGGCGAGTAACTCGAAGCCGGAGGATTCTTCTAACAGAACAGCCATTGCGTCTTCATAGAGATGGCCGAGTTTTTGTTCCAGGTCGAGTTTGGGGATGATGTGGGGAAGGCGGAGGCGATCACGAGGAAAGGTGCTGGCTTCAGGGAGATCACCGATGAGCAAGGGCCCGTGGATGAGGCTTTGGCACAGAGCGTGGGAATGGGAGAACATGGGCTTCGGTGGGCTAATCAACGGCGGTGAGGCGTGAAGAGGAAAGGTGGACCGTATTGAGAACTTTGGGTGACCCTTGCCCGGCGCCCTTTTTGGCATCTGGATTCTGCATGGGAAGGGCTTGGCCTTTCCAAGTTGAGACGGGTTTTGGAATTGGAAGACTTTCCGCCATCCGTTTAGAACTAGGTCCGATGAAACCAACGTTGAAGCCTCCTTTGTTCGTTATGGTGTTCTTCTCAATTTTTGGATTCATCGGAATCGCCTTGTTGGTTTTTCTCTGGGGCTCGGGCGATGGATTCCACGACCCACCGCTTGTATTCAAGGTTTTCGGGAGCTTCATTGCACTTGGCTTCATGGCGGTGGGTTTCGGTGCGCCGATCAGTGCGATGAAAAAGGGGAAGGAGGTGGATGGTGGGCGAACGCCCCCGAATCCAGAAGCCTCCGGAGGGTATGCTTGCCCCAATTGTGGGGCCAATGTGAAGAATGCCGAGGTTTCACCGAGTGGGGATGTGAAGTGTCCCTACTGCATTGGTTGGTGGAATATACATCGAGGGTGAGAGGCGAAGTGCCGCAGGGGCGGGATCGCCGCTGGAGGGGTGGCTGCGACAAGGTGTCGCACCTAGGGTATTTGCGGATTGCCAAGGGTAATGGCATCGGGTAGCAAGGCCGCGTTGAGGGGGCGTGGCAATCACGCCCCTTCGGTGTCTACGGACTCCGCCCAAGAATTACCCTTTCACCTGTGGGATTTTTCGATGCTTTCAAACGCTGGCGATTAGCCCGGAAGGGTATGTCGTCGGGAAAAAAACGCCGTGTCCAGTGTGATACCGGGGTCGCGAACTCCTTGGATTGTTCCCCATGGGTGCGCTTCGCGCTCTATGTTACCTTCTGTGTGGGGGCCGCGATTTTGGTCATGCGGGGCGTTCCGCTCGTCAGCGGAACGGAGGATCTGATCGTTGAAGCGCTGAGGCTGGACTACGCCTTGTATGCCTTTTTCATCGCGATGAGTGGAGTGGCGGTGCTGGAGCTGAATCTCGAATTGGCCGCTCGAAGAAATGGGCGGGTCGTCCTGATTCTGGGAGGGATTCTGGTTCATCTGGCTCTGATGAGGGGGCTTTCGCTAATCGGAGAGGTCAACGGACTGTCTGCCGAACTCAGTTTTCTCCTCACTCCATTCGTTCTGGCACCCATGGTTCACACCGTTCTGCTGGGCCGGGCCTTGGGCATCTTTTCGACGATCTATGTCGCGCTTCTTGGAGTTCTGCTACGGCCTACCGATGAGTTGGGAATGTATCTCGCCGTCAGTCTGCTCTGTGGCCTGGTAGCGGTGCAGGCTTTGCATCAAACGAGGCGAAGGGTGCAGTTGCTGCGTGCTGGATTCTATGCCGGATTGATGGCGCTGGTTCTTTCGATGATCTTCGGCGCGATCGATCTGAGGTCGGTGATGCAGCGGGATGCGATGGAGGAGTGGAAGATCGTCGGCCTGGCCTCGGCTACGGCACTGGGAATGGGCATTAGTATCGCGCTGCTGGTCAGCGGTTCTCTCCCGGTCTTGGAAGGTTTGTTCAAACTGACGACTGACATCAGCTGGCTGGAGCTGAGCGATCTGAATCATCGCTTGTTGCGTCGCATGCAATTGGAGGCGCCGGGAACCTTTCACCATAGCCTGGTGGTGGCCTCGCTTTCCGAGGCCGCCGCGGAAGCGGTTGGAGCCAATGCTTCGATGTGCCGGGTGGGTGCCTACTTTCATGACATCGGTAAACTCAAGAAGCCGGAGTATTTCATCGAGAACCAGAATGAAGGGGACGAGAACCCCCATGACTCGCTGACTCCGACCATGAGTGCCTTGATCATCACGGCGCATGTGAAGGATGGCGTGGATCTCGCGTTGAAGCACAAGATCAACCCGCGGGTGATCGATGTCATCCGCGAGCACCATGGAGACTCGCTGGTCAGTTATTTCTACCGACGGGCCCAGGAGCAAAAGCGAGCGGAGTTGGAGAAAGTGGAGAAGAAGCTCGAAAATCCGGAGGACCTGCCGAAGGTGGATGAGAAGAACTTCCGCTATCCGGGGCCGACGCCGCGCAGCCGTGAGAGTGGCATCATCAGTTTGGCGGATGCGATTGAAAGCGCCTCGCGGACGATCAAGAAGCCGACGCCGGCAAAGATTCGCGCACTGGTTGAGAACATCGTGGAAGCGCGTATCTGCGATGGTCAACTGGATGACTGCCTGCTGACGATCCGCGATCTTTCCAAGGTCAAGGAGGTCTTTTGCAGCACCTTGAGAAGTATGCTTCACAGCCGGATCGACTATCCGAAGGATGACGAAAAGGGTCGGAAGTCGGATTTGGAAAAGCGAGCGGCTGAAGAGAAAAAGTCGGCCGCCAAGCCCAAAGCCAAGTCTGAAATCAAAAACGATCCGCCGGCGACGAAGGCTCCAGTCGCTGAACCGAAGCCGACGGCGGCGCTCAAATCGACCACGGAATGAGTGGAATCGAGGTCATCGTTGGAGACAATCAATCAAAGGTTCCGTTTGCCGGAAGGACTCTAACCATGTTGGAGGAAGCAGGGGCGGAGGCGGCGGCGATCATCGTGGAAAATGAGATGCGAGTCGTTGATGCGCCCCTGTCGGCACTTGAATGCGTCGAGGTGGCGTTGGTGGATGACGAAGTGAGTGCTCAGGTTCACCAACAGTTCATGGGTGTTGAAGGGGCGACTGATGTGATCACCTTCGAGCACGGTGAAATCGTGATTGGCGTTGAGGTCGCGCAACGGCAGGCCTCGGAATACGGCGAACCGGATGCGCGGGAATTGCTGCGCTATGTGATCCACGGCCTTCTCCATCTGGCCGGTCATGAGGATGAGAAGGATGAGGACCGCAAGGTCATGGAAGCCGTGCAGGAGCGACTCGTGGCGAGGCTTTGGAAAGCCTGAGAGGCCATCGGGTGGCGCTATTTTTTGTTGGGATCGTAAAAAATCCGGATATCCGCTTTTTCTCCGCCGAGGAGTTGCTGGGCACGTTTGAGTGCGTCGCGCGTTGAGATGTTCGGGTTGCTTGCACGGTAAAGGAAGATGTTGCTTTCGCCGGCTTTGCGGTCGGCGCCTTCCTGAACGACTTCCAGCACGCCGGAATTCTTGAGAACCTTGTAGACCTCGCGCGGGGCGCCGGAAATGAGCACGTGGCGTCCGTCGGAGCGCATGAACTTGATCAACTCCTCCAGAGCAAGCACCGAGGTGGCGTCGAGGTGGCGAGCGTTCTTGAGGCGTAGGATGAGAATGTGCAGCGAAGGGTCGGCCGCAGTGCGTTGTAGCTGGGTGCGGAACAGCTCGGCAGCACCGAAAAAGAGGTCGCCTTCGACGTGGACGATCGAGATGGCGGGATTCGGACGCTTGCGTTTCTCGCCCATTTCGCGGAGTTCGCCTTCGTCATTGAATTCGTATTCGACGAGGTGGGGTCGGCTGGCGCGGCGGAGGAAGAGGGTGATGGAAAGGCCCACGCCAATGAAGATCGCCACGTGAAGGGGGGCAATCATGGTCGAGAGGAAGGTGGTGATCAGCACGGCCGCATCGTCCGGGGTCGAGCGCAGGCAGATGCGGATGTTGGTGGGGTTGATGATGCCGATGGCAATCGCGACAACCAAGGCGGCCAGTGCGGACTTCGGAACGTAGTCGATCAGTGCGATGCCGAAGGAAGGCAGCCAGGCGATGATCAGAGCGGCGACCAGTACCATCAGACCGGCAAAGATTGATGAGAAGCGGGTAAGCGCTCCCGAGGCGAAATTCAGCACCGAGCGGGTGAGTGAACCGGATGCCGGCATGCCGCCGGCGAAAGCGGAAGCGACGTTGGCCATGCCGACGGCGAACATGTCCTGGTTGACTTCGGCGCGATCGCCGGTGCGCGAGGCGATGGACTTGGCCATGACGGTGTTCTCCAAGCAGGCGAGGAAGGCGATGGCGAAGGCGACGGCTGCGAGCGTCGAGATGTCATCGAACAGAGTACCACTGGCGAAATTAAGATGGGGAACGAGGTCGCCCAAGGTAAAGGTGCGGAATGTTTGGACATCGGCGAACTGGCCGCCCGCGTGGATGAGGCTTCCAAAGACGGCTGAAATGAGGACAAGCGAGATGGCGAAGTTCGGCCACTTTGGGCGAAAGTGCTGAAGCCCGAAGTAGAGCAGCAGGCTTGAAGCTCCGATCAGCAAGGGTTGCCATTGAGTGGCGGTGAGGCTCTTGAACAAGGCACCGACGAGTTCGATGAAATTCCGGGGACCGAGTTCATCAACTTCGGTCGAGATCCCGAAGACATGTTTGAACTGGTTTGCCATAATCAGTACCGCGGCGCCCGTAAGATAGCCGACGAGTACCGAGCGGGAGACATATTGCAGAAGGTCCGCGACTTTGAAGAGGGCGCCGACGAGGCAGAAGATCCCGACCATCAGCACCAGCAGGGGCATTAATTCCGTTTCCCTCGCGGCAAGTTCGGGGCCGGCACCAGCGAAGAAGCTGAAGAGCATGAAGGCCGTCGCATTGGTTGGTCCGAGAATGGTGTGCCGTGAGCCGGCGAAAATCGGCGCGACCATGGCGGCGATGGCCGAACAGATGATGCCGAAGGAAATCGGGAGTTCGGCAATGGCGGCATAGGCGATTCCCTGAGGAATGGAGAGCAGGGCGACATTCGGCGCGGCTCCGATGTCGGCGCGGAATTTTTCGCGGGTGTAGCGCCTGAAGGGGCCGACGATGGCAAAAAGACTGATGCTGCCTCCTTCGAAAAACTTCCGCACTCGCCGGAAGATTTTGGAAGGAGAAAACATTTTGCTCATCGTGGACAGCTTAACGGAACCGGGCGCGGCGGAAGAGGATGATGCCGAGAATCAAGCAGGCGATGTTAGGGATCCACAGAATCCATGAAGCGCCGCCTTCATCTCCGAGGACGCTTCCCGCCATGAAGTAGATCGCGCCGATCGCCAGGCTGAGGACCAGTCCTGTGGACGTGTCACGGCGGCGTGCCTTGAGGCCGAGAGGAACTCCAACGAGGGCGAAGGCGACGCAGGCGAGCGACGAGGTGTAGCGCCGGGTTTGTTCCGCCTCGTAACGGCGACGGTACCTTTCGGGAAGATCTGGACGAGAGAGCAGAAATTCATCGATCTGCTGGTTGGTCATCGCTCCGGGCTTCGCTTTGCGAAGACCCTTGTCGGAGTAGTCGATCGCAATCCATTCGAGGTCTTCGGCGAGCATGGTGAATTCCTTGCCGGGCTTTTCCTCGCCATCGATATAGGCCCCGGTAAGTCGCAGGCGGATTTGTTTCTTTTCGTTATCAACCACCGTTTCCGCTGTCTCGGCATGGATGTAGGCACCGGCGTCTCCCTTGTTCTTGTCGCCGACGACGAAGATGTGGAAATTGTGGAAGACGTCGCCCTCACTTCTTCCGGATTCGACTTTGACGTTCTTCATCCGTGTCTGATCGGCTCCGGCGCGGAGCAGGGCACGCGGGTCCTGGAGGATGGTCCGGGTGACGATGTCGTCGACGCGTCTCTTCGCTTGAGGGGCGACGTCGAGATTGAGCCACAGGCAGATGGCGGAGAAGCAGAAGCCAAGAACAATGACAGGCGCGGCAAGTCGCATGAGTCCCATGCCTGCGACCCGGAAGCCGATGAGTTCATTGTCGGAGGACATTCTTCCGAACACCAGCAGCACTGCAGAGAGGAAGGCCCAGGGAACGGTGAAGATCAGCGACACGGGAAGCACGCTGGCGACGAAGTCCCAAAGCACCGAGAGCGGTGCATTCATTTCGACAAGTAGCGGGCGGATCTTTTGGAACAGGTTTCCGACGACCAAGAGCAGGCTCAGCAGCATGATCGCAAAGAGCGTGCCAGAGAGAACCTGGCGTCCGATGTATCGGTCCGATATCCGCATGGAATGAAGGCAGAAGCTTGGCTCGGTAGCGGCAAGCTGTCGAGTGATGATCTAGTGGACTCTGTCGCAGGTCTGAGTGAGGACGAAAATCGTGAGGAGTGATCCTGCCGAGAGGGTGGCGAGTATGGCGCTGAGACCTGTGGCCATGAGGAGGTAGGCGGCGGCTGCGGCGAGCGCGGCCGCGAGTGCGTAGGGGAGCTGGCTGATGACATGGTCAATCGGGCGGCAACCGGCGGCCATTGCGCTGACCACCGTGGTGTCGGAGAATGGGCTGCAGTGATCGCCAAAGACGGCACCGCCGAAGACCGCTCCAATCACGCCGGGCGCGAAAGCGAGTTCAGTACTTTCTCCCAAGGTGAGGGCCGAGAGGGCGAGAGGCATGATCAGCGCCATGGTTCCCCACGAAGAGCCGGTGGCGAAGGCGGTCAGCGAGGTGACACCAAACACGGTGAGCGGCAACCACGGCAGAGCGATCTGATTTCCCAGCAGCGTCTGGATGCGAGCCGCCGCGCCAGATGCCTCGAAAACGCTTCCGAGGCTCCAGGCGAGAATGAGAATCACCAGCGCGGGCAGCAATCCGGCGGCACCTTGAAGCATGGCGGGGCCGACCTCACGACGTCGGGCAGGTGGGAAGCAGGCCCACGCGGCGGTGAGTCCTGCCAGCGCGCCGCCCACCAGGGCCATCGGCGTGCCGTTGCTGCTGGCGGCTTCCCGCCAGGCGTCGAGAGAAAACAGGCGGATCTCGTTTCCAGACCAGATCTGAAGCGAGACCATGATCGAAAGCGCGAGCACAGCCAGTGGCACCAGCACCCGCCAGGGCTCGGTGGTGGCAGCCGAGACCTCCGTCGCGGAAACTTCGCTGGCTCGGTAGCGGCGCATGGGTCCGGGTTCCCAATGGCGGAAAATGGCAAGTGGCACCAGAAAGAGAGTCAGCAGGCAGTAGGGGTTGGCGGGAATCGACTGGAAATAGAGCTGGTAGGCCTCGCCGCCCGGCAAATTGTCGCCGATCAAGGTGAGCTGAAAGGCGATCCAGGTCGAAATAAAGGCGACGCAGGCGACCGGGGAGCTGGTCGAATCGACGACCCAGGCCAGCTTCTCGCGGGAAATGCCGGTGCGATCGACCGCTTGGCGTGAGATTCTTCCCATCAGCATGCTGTTGGCGAGCCCGTCGAAAAAGCACAGAAGGCCAAGTCCGTAAACCGAGCCGAGCACCCGGCGCTGGGGCTTCGCGCTGCTGCCGAGCATCTTTTTCAGCAGGCTGGTGAAGCCCCCCGAAGTCTCGAGAATCCCGGCGAATGACCCAAGCAGCAGGGTGAAAACGAGGGCGCTGATGTGCCAGGTGCCGGTCAGTTCGGGAAAGACGTGATCTTCCAAGGCAAGGCGTGCGGCTTCGATGGGCGCCCCTTTGGCGAGGATCAGGCAGCCGGCGACGACCCCGGCGCCGAGCCCTGCGGCGGCATTTCGGGTGAGCAGGATGACGGCAAAAGCCACGATCGCCGGCCAGAAGGGGACGATTTCGGCGAAAACGGGAAATAGTGCGATCAGCCAGCTTGCCGCCAAGACCCCGATTCCTACCAGCCCGTTTCGCATGGACGAGGTTTCCCGCTCCCCAGGGCTTTGGCAAGTCCCTGGCCTTTAGCAAATGTTAGGGGATTTTTCTTGCGGTCGGGGGGAGCTCAAGCTTGTCTCCCCGGGAATTTTCGGGTCAGCAATGCCCGATTTTCCCCGAAGACGGCACGCCTAGTGCTTTTGGGCTCAAAAAAACCACCTGCTATATGCTAGAAAACCAAGCTTGCCCGTCATCCCCCGAAGTATTCAGCTCGAACCGTCGAAGCGCCCTTGGAGTGATTGGAGCAAGCAGCCTGGCATTGCTGGGCAGTGCGACTCCGGCATCCGCCTTTTTCTTCAGGAAACCGGCTGCCGAGACTTCTCTCAATGTTTCAAAGCTGCCTGCGGCTTGGGTTCAACGCCAAGGCCGGAATTTGGCGGAATACAGTCAATTCATCGGCAAACTCAGGCTGCGCTATGTTTCGACACAGCAAATCATCGAGGCTCACGCGAAGCATCGGGGTCACGTCTGGAATTCCCTGCCACCCAAATCTTTGTGGAGGAATATGGCACCGACCCTGAAGGTGCTCGATCGTCTCGCCGCCGAGCTGAATCAGCCGGTGACGGAAATCATCTCTGCCTACCGTTCGCCGGCCTACAACGCTCGTTGTTCCGGAGCGAAGAGGGGATCTTGGCATCAGGCAAACGTGGCCTTGGACGTGAAATTCCCGGTCCGCGCATCCGTTGTTTCGTCAGAGGTCCGCTCGCTCCGCTCCCGCGGGCTATTCAAAGGCGGAGTGGGCCGTTATTATGCTTTCACCCATATCGATACGCGCGGTCAGAGCGTCGATTGGTAAGGTTGCTTGCCTAGAAATGCGGAAGGTGTGGCTCGATGGAGAGTCGATTTTCCGCTGGTTTTGGACCTCTTTCTGAGGTTGATTCCCGGTGTCCGGAGCTTCGCCGAGGGGGAAGTCCGGTAGCTGTCGTACATGAACATCATCATTGTCGGGGCCGGAGAGATTGGCCGTCATCTGGCCAAATCGCTTTCGCAAGAGGCCCATAGTATTTCGGTCGTCGAGAGCGATGAGAGCCTGGCGGCGGAGTTGGAACAATCGATCGATGCCAAGGTGGTTTGTTCGGATGGAACCAGTGTCAATGCACTGGCCGAAGCCAATGTCGGGGAGTGCCAGCTCTTCCTTTCCCTGACCAGTTCGAATACCGCCAATCTGGTGAGTTCATCGATGGCCAAAAAGATGGGAGTACCGCAGGTCGTTTGCCGCGTGCATCCCGGACTGCAGCGTGAGGAGTGGCTGTTTGATTTCAAAGGGCACTTCGGGATCGATCACTTGTTTTCCTCCGAAAGGCTCGCGGCGATCGAGCTATCGAAATTCATTCGGAATCCGGACTCGCTCGCCGTGGAGGAAATCGCGCGTGGCCGGATCGAGCTCCAGCAGGTGCGGGTGGATGCGAAGTCGGATGTGGTCGGGCGCTCGATGATCACCCTCAAGGCTCCGGAGAGAACGCGGGTCGCGATGATTTCGCGCGGGACCGACCACATGGTACCGACGGCGGAAACGGTCATTGAGGCTGATGATATCATCACCATCTTTGGCGAGCCGCGAAAGTTGAGAACGCTCGCCGAAAGAATGCAGAGCAAGCGTGATGATCGTGATGCCCTGCGGGTGATTATTTTCGGCGGAGGCGAGTATGGTTTCTCACTCGCCCAGATGCTTGAGAGCTGGGACTGCAAGGTCAGGATCTTCGAACAGGATGCGGCGATCTGTCACAAGCTCGTCGACCGCCTTTCCAACACCACCGTGATCAATGCCGACGCCACGGTCGTTGCCGAACTTCAGGAAGAGCAGATCGATGGCGTGGATTTCTTCGTCGCGACCAGCGACAGCGATGAGGACAATGTGATGACCTGCCTGCAGGCCCATACCCTTGGTGCGAAGAACTGCCTGACCTTGATTCACCGTGCCGACTACGCTTCGGCGATCAGTTCGTCGGGCAAGCATTTCGGGATCGCCGCCGCGGTCAGTCCGCGTGATGCGACCCGGCGCGAGATCGAACGCTTCATCACGTCGGACCGTTTTCATCTGGTCAAGACGCTGCCCGGGGCGGAAGTCATCGAGATGCGCGTCTCGAAGGGTTCGATTGCTGCCGGGCACATGGTGCACGAAGTCGATTGGCCGGCCGGCTGCGTGTTGGTCGGGCTGATGCATGGAACCCATGCCGACGTGCCGGGACCGAATGACGTGCTCCAGGCCGATGACCATGTTTACGCCGTGGTGTCCGGGTCGGCCCGCAAGGCCTTCGTCAAGTTGCTGGCCTGATCCAATCACCCGATGAACTTTCGAATCCTCGCCAAGGTCCTCGGACTGCTGCTGCTGCTGCTCAGTGTTTCGATGGGAGTCTGTGGATTATTCGCCCGCTTCGACATCGTCGCGGGGGATCATGAAGCGATGGTGGCGCTCTTCATCTCCTCAGGTTTGACCATGCTTGCCGGGGGACTCCTGGTGGTTTGCGGCTTGGGGAAAATTGACCGGATCCCACGGCGTGAAGGAGTGATGATCGTGGGACTTGGCTGGTTGCTTTCGGCGCTTTTTGGGGCACTGCCTTTCGTGCTGTGCACGCCCGGCTTGAGCTGGGGTTCGGCGTTTTTTGAGTCGGCCTCGGGGTTTACCACCACCGGCTCGACGGTTATCGGCGACTTGTCTGAATGGCCGCGGGGAATCCTCTTGTGGCGCTCGATGACCCAGTGGTTGGGCGGTGTGGGAATTCTGGTTTTGTTCGTGGCGGTGCTGTCCTATCTCGGGGTCGGGACCAAGTCTCTTTTCCGGAATGAATCATCGTTCCAGGCCGGTGAAGCGGCGACGGCACGCATCCGCGATACCGCTCTAACACTTTGGAAGATTTACGCCGGTCTTACTCTGATCTGTCTCTTCGGTTTGAAGTTGATGGGACTCACCTGGTTCAATGCGGTGAACCATGCCATGACGGCCGTATCGACGGGTGGCTTCAGCCCTCACAACGAAAGCATCGGCTACTACTCGGTGTGGGGGAATGGTCTGTTCATCGAGCTGTGGCTGAGCATTTTCATGATGGTCTGCAGTTTGAATTTCCTGATCTTCGCCGTCATCCTTACGGGGAAGTGGAAGCGGATTCGGGAGGAAGACGATGCCAAGTGGTTTATTGGCCTCTGTGCTTTTGTGGCATTCGCGATCGCGGCGGGCCTGGCGATCGATCCCCGGTATTCGGTGAGCTTTGGGCAAGCGCTTCGCGAGGGATGGTTCATCGTGGTTTCGATTGCCTCGACCACAGGATACGGAACGGTCGACTACGGATTGTGGCCGGCGTGGTGCAAGGCGCTGTTGGCGATCCTGATGGTGATCGGGGGTTGCTCGGGATCGACAGCCGGCGGGATGAAGGTCGGGCGCTTTGTGGTCTTCCTGAAATCATCAGCGCACGAAGTCATCCGAGCATTTCGTCCCAACCAGATCTTCCGTTTGGTGGTCAATGGCAATCCGATGGATGACAGCGCACGGGCGCGAACCACTTCCTTTGTCGCGCTTTACTTGTTGATCATCGCCTTGGGGTCGGTGGTGGTCGGGATCATGGAGGCGGGCCAGGGGATCGATCTGGAAACCTGTCTTGGGGCGATCCTGGCGACGCTTTCAAACATTGGCCCGGGCTTTGGTGAGCTGGGCCCGACGAACAACTTCTCGAACCTGAGGGAGGTGACGCAGGTGTTCCTGTCCTGCCTGATGATTCTCGGTCGTCTCGAACTCTTCGCGATTCTGGTGCTCTTCGTGCCGGCGGCGTGGAGGAGGTTTTGAGCAGATCTCATCTCATGTGTCCAAGCCGTCGTTCCCGATAGTCTCGGTGGGGCAACTGGCAAGGGCCTCTTGGGCTAGTGAAATCTCGTCTGGGGTGGTGGGCTGTCTGAAAACATACGTCGTCCCTTCCTGGTCATCCCGAGTAAAGATTTCAGGAGCGATCTCTCGGCACATATCGCAATCAATGCAGCTTGAGTCGTTGTAAAATCGTCCAGGAACGTTCTGCGGGTGCTTGTCCGTTTTGTCTGCCATGCCCCCATGATGGGGGATGATCGGCATATTGATAATTGCAATAAAAGGAGGGATATGTGCAAATTCTGCATGAGTAATGAAAGCATCGGACTCCGCGCGCTCCAGAATTTGAGGTTGGTGGCACTGTATCGAAGTTTCTCAGCGGCAGCGGAGCATGCGGGGATTTCGGCTAGTGCACTCTCCCGGCAGGTGCAATCAGTGGAGGATAATCTGGGCTTAAAGCTGTTTGATAGGACGACACGCAAAGTCAGCCTCACAGAGGCGGGGGC
This sequence comes from Haloferula sp., assembly GCF_049672945.1. Classification (NCBI taxonomy): domain Bacteria; kingdom Pseudomonadati; phylum Verrucomicrobiota; class Verrucomicrobiia; order Verrucomicrobiales; family Verrucomicrobiaceae; genus Haloferula; species Haloferula sp. Next base: position 16,119 of record NZ_JBATWY010000144.1, read on the forward strand.
AATCTTCCTGCGCGAGACAGAGGCGATTCCAAGCATTATGAGCGGGGCGATCCGACGAGTAAGGGAAGAGTGCCTTGGCATGCTAAAGGAGATTCAAGTTGGAATATCGACGGAGCTAGCTTCGGCTCATATCCCTGGAATTTTTCATGCTCACAAACGATTTGACTCAAAATCGCGGCTGGTAATTTCGCAGGCGGATGAAGGCGAACTTCTTGAGCAGACTCAGGCCAATCGACTGGATGTTGCGATCATGACAATGCCCTCGGCTATTCCTCAATCGATCGAAGTGATCCATGAAATGGAAGATCACTTCTGTATTCTATCAGGTCGTGATGATGGCCTAGGGGAGCTTCCGTCCACCGCGAGAGATTGGAAGATTTGGTCTGCCAACCAGAACTGGCTGCTCCCATCAGTGGGAACCCATTCACGTCGATTGATGGATACATGGATGGGTGAGGCAGGTTGGAAAGTGGTTCCCAGCATGGAGCTCAAAGACTTTGACCTGATGATTCAACTGGTGGCGCTTGGCATGGGATCGACGATTGTGCCGAGGCGGGCACATGGAGGTTTCATGCGCAAGCGACAGGTTCTCAAGCTCCCGATGCCTCGGACCCTCTCACGGACCTTGGTTGCTATTGTTCCTCGCTTCTCCAGAGCACCTGGGCATGTGAACGCTTTCGTCAAAGGGATTCTGTTTTCATGAAAGCACACGCCAATTGTTCCGGTTGAGGAACGGGAATTCTCTCTTGGTTCCAGCGGGTGAGGGTGCACGCTTCGCGATGTGAAAAGCCCGCCTGAAATGCAGCGTCGAGAAGCCCCGTGGCGGGCCGGTTTGCGGGCGGCGAAGGCGAACGTGATTCCCGGGCTGATGGTGCAGGCGGTGATGGTCGGGTTGCTGGTTGCCTACTACTTCCATCCTCCCACGCGCGAACTTTTGGAGCGCTTGGCTGAGGTGAAGAGCCGCTGGGGATATCTTTACAGTGCGGTGGCGAGTCTTGTCGCTGGAGCGGTGATCCCGGAGTTGCTGCGGATCCTGGTATTTCAAAAAGGCCGAGTCGTTCGTGAAAACCTGGGCAACTTCCTTTTTGCCGCGCCGTTCTGGGCAGGCATGGGCATGCTGGTCGATGCCTTCTATCGACTGCAGGCAATGTGGTGGGGTGATGAGGCGACGGCTTCGGTGGTCATTCCCCAAGTGCTGCTTGATCAGTTTGTCTTCAGTCCCTTCATCACCGCCCCTCTGACCACCTGGCTGTATGAGTGGAAAAACCTGGGCTATCGGATGAAGCGGGAGTTCTTCACCTTGACCTACTGCAGGGATCGTATTCTTCCGACCGTGGTGGCGATCTGGGGGGTGTGGATTCCGATCGTGACGGTGCTCTACACCTTGCCCGAAACCTTGCAGATCCCGCTCTTCTCACTGGCGCTTTCGATGTGGGTCATGCTCTACACTTGGATGAGTGAGGAGCGGCTGCCGGCTGCCCGGTGACTCACCAGTAGCGTTTGGCGTTCGCCTGTTTCTCGTAGATGTGGCGGAAGGCCGTGTCGGGCTCGTTTTTCAGAAAGGCGCGGTAGACGAAGGCGTAGGCGACTCCTGCGACGAAGCCGCCGATGTGGGCGGCGTAGGCGACGCCTCCGGTCTGGGTGGATTGAGAGAGGCTGCCCGAACCGCTAATGAACTGGGTAACGATCCAGAAGCCGAGCACGACTACTGCGGGAATCGAGATGATGCGGAAGAAGAAGACGGCGTTCACCCGGTTGCGCGGGAACAGCACCATGTAGGCACCAAGGACGCCGGAGATCGCCCCGGAGGCACCCAGGTTAGGGATGATGCTTTCCGGTCCCATCATGATTTGGGCGGCGCTCGCAGCGAGTCCGCTGAGAAGATAGAAGACGAGAAAAGGAATCGCTCCGAAGCGGTGCTCGACGTTGTCTCCAAAGATCCAAAGGTAGAGCAGGTTGCCGCCAAGATGGCCCCAACCGCCGTGCATGAACATGGAGGAAATGAGGGTGAGGTAAATTGGTGTTGGACCGGGAAGCTGGGGGATCTCGATGGCTTGAGTGCCCTCCCTGAGGATCACCGCTTCGGTGAGATCAACGCCGTTGACGATTTCAAAAGGAATGACGCTCCAGCCGTAAAGAATCTCGGGGTCGGCCAATTGGAGCAGGAAGACGATCACGTTGATCACCACAAGGCTGATGGTGACGTAGGCCGGGTGCATCAGGTGCCGGTCGTCATCACTGATCGGAAAAAGCATGGCGGCAGCGTTCGAAATTCCGTGGCAGGAGTCGAGACAGGAGGAGGGTGCGATCCTTGTTCTTTGAGGCGGGCCTCTCAGTCGAGGCTCAGGATCAGGGACCAGCTGCGTGACTCGTGGGGAGCGAGCGTGAAGTGCTCGTTGGCTGCGATGGCGGAGGTGAGGTCGTCGTGGGGAGAGGTGGTGGGCTCGAAGCCGAGATTGAAGTAGGGCTCAGAGCCGGTTCCTGACCAGGCGCGTTGGTTGAGCCAGATGCCGAAGTAGGGGGCATCGAGTTTGTCCCAATCGAGTCGGAGCGAAGCACCGTCACGAGCTTGGATTCTCGCCCATTCCGCCTGATCCCGGGCGGTGAAGCTCTTCAGCATGTGGGGTGCCTGCTTGCCCAAAGCCGGGTCACCGATGGTGATGCGGCATCCTCCGTCGTCCGTTTCCTGAAGGTCGAGGCCTTCGCTGGTGGTGAGCGCGGCCGTGGGGAGCTCAAGCACCATGCCATCTTCCAGGGCGAGCAAAGGATGAGCCGCCCAGAGGTAGGGGATGGGGCGCTCGTCGAGCGACTCGAGGGTGTAGTCGATGCGGAGCTTGGGGCCATCGACGGTGAACTGGCGGCTGAAGCAGCTTTTGAACGAGCGTGTCAGGATGCTGAGGGCGAGACTGTCAGGAGTCTGGTCGCTGACGTCGGCGGGGAGGAAAACAAGGTCCCCGTGGTCGGGGATGTCGATTCCTCCCGGCAGGACGCAGGGGGAGATGGAGGGGAAAATCTCATCCCAACCGCCGGTGTCGAGTTGCTCGACGTAGGATTCGCCGTAGACGGGCGGACGACGCGCCAGGTGGGGGTTCGTCCACAGCCATTCGCGGTCGTGACGCCGATCAAACAGCGATGAGATCTTTCCACCAAGCTCGGGGAGGATTCGAACCGAGAGGGATTCGTTGCGGAGTTCGATCAATTCGGTAGGGGTTCGAGAGTGGATTCCAGTCTGATGTAACCCTTCTCTCCGGGATTGATCGGAAGAAGGGCACGGGACAGGCCATCAGGATCGACGGGAGGCGTGGTGATGAAAGGGGTGAATTCCGTCAGAGAAGTCGAACTCGAAGGAATTACGGTGACTCTAGTGGAAGAAGGTAGTCGCACCGGGTAGGAAATCTCAATCGCCTGTGCGCCGCCCGCTTGATCCATGATGGAAGCCTGGACCTTGTGATCGTCGCGCAATGTCGGATCCAGTCCGAGACCGAATTCGACGCCGGCATTGATGCCGTCGTGATCGGTGTCGGATTCCTCGGTCAGACCGTTCAACCCGAAGCATGTCATCCATTGGTCGAAGCTCATATCGATCTCGTTTGCCGTCTTGCGGTGCAAGCCACCGAGGATCTCGGTGGCGGTGAGGGGGGCGATGCCCGTGCCGTAAGTCCTGTTGAAAGCCTCGATCACGGTGTTTGCGATCACGGCGTGGGCATTGGTGTTCGGGTGGAAGTTGGCGCTGATCGGGCCGTTGAGCCAAACCTTGGAGAGGTCGCCGCTCATGGTTCCGGTATTTTCGAAAGCAATGCCGTGGATGCACAGGGGATCGGGCCCGAGGAGCTTGAGGGTCGGCGAGTAGACGTCGGCGTATGCGAAGCCCCTGGATTCGGCGAGCAGGGCAAGTTGACCGTTCAGGTCATCGAGCACGGCGGTGACCCTTGCGGTCTTGATAGGGTCGGTCGGGTATTTCCCCTTGATTTCGGGAGTGATGCCGATGTGGGGGACATTGACGATGACGACCTGAATGTCGGGATTGAGTTGCTGGACGCGGTCGAGCACGGCCCGACTGTCGTCCATGAATTCATCGACGAAAGTGCCGGCTGAGTCGCCATTGTAGACCGTGCCGTAAATGCCCCGCACGTCATTGCCTCCGATGAAGAAACTGAGTCGTTCGGCGGTGTCTTGGATCTGTTTCTCGAAATCGATGAGCGAGAACTGAGAGGGATCGAAGTCTGTGAGCGCGATGGCTGAGGCAAGGTCTTCGAACTCGGGGATCTCAGCGAGGATGTCGAGGAAGCTCGAGGTGCCCGCGATGAAGCGTCTCATTTGATCGACCGTCTGTCCTGGGACGGCCCAGTTGTATTCGTGGCGGAAGAGGAAGGTTTGTTCGGGGACGACGAATGGAATGCCTGCGATGGTGTAAGTGTCACGAACGCCGATGTCGAAGTGTTCGTTCCGATAAGCAGGGTTGATGAGGATTTCGATCCAGTTTCTAACAGAGGAGCCGAAGCCATCGCCAAAGGTGGGGCCGAAGGGAACCGAGTATTGGAATCCGAATTCCGCCTCGTAGGCAAAGGTCAGCGAGTCGCCGAGGGTGACGATCTGCTCGGCCGCTTTGAGACCCGTACAAGGAAGGGTGATGGCGGCGAGCAAAGGAAGAAGGGAAGACTTCAAGTAGGTGGGATGATTTGAAATTGGGCGCATGTTGGCTAGAACCGAAGTTGCGCGTTAATCGGGTTCACTCGATTTCGAGGCGGTAGCGGCGGAGTGAGGGGTCGATTATCTGCGACCAGGCGTCGATGCCGCCCTCGATGGCGCGGGTCTTGATCAGGCCGTGGCCGTGGAACCAGGAGCAGGTATCGAGGACGTGCTTGCCGCTGTGATCGTAGAGCAGGATCTCGCGCTCGGGTGGTCCGGCAAAGAGGCGCTGCTGGTATTCCTGATCCATGAACTCGGATCCGGGGATGGAAACGGCTTCGTGCTCCTCGCGGGTGCGGGTGTCGAGGAGCAGGGGGGGATTTTCGGATTCAAGGAGTGCCTTGGCTTCCCCGGGCTCGATGAGCATCGCCTTGTCGTGTTCGTGTGCAGCGAGGATGTGCTCGAGCATTTCCTCCGCTGGGACTTCCGCCGCCCTCTTGGCGAGCTCGGCCAGCGTCTCGGTTGGGGCGAAGCCACAGCTCTGACAGCCGCCGAGATGGTAGCGGGAAAACAGGGCGCGGCGGGCACCGGGAAGTGAGGCCATGATCTCGCCGAGCGGGGAGTCGATGGAGAGCGTGGATGGGTTCATGGGCGAAGGCTAGTCGCTGAACCGGGATTTTCCACTGTTTCCGTCCTCCGGAGTAGGGCAGAGTCCCGCCGCATGTTCAGTTCCAAGGATCCTGACGAACCCAAGATCTACCTGCTGCCGAATCTGATGACGGCGGGCAATCTCGCGTGTGGCTTTTTCGCGGTGCTTTCGATCTTCAACGGGATCATGCTGGCGACCAGCAGTGAGGGCTACGATTTCTCAGCCGCTCAGCCCTATTATGAGCGGGCGATCTTGCTGATTTTTGCCTCCTGCATCTTTGATCTTCTGGATGGGCGCCTCGCGCGGCTTGGGGGAAAGGAATCTCCTTTTGGCGCGGAGTTTGATTCTCTCGCTGATGTGATTTCCTTCGGCATGGCACCCTCGTTGTTGATGGCGAAGGCGGTGCTGTTTCCGTTGGATGAAGTCGTGAATGGGCTCGGATGGGTGCTTGCCTGTTTGTATGTTCTCTGCGGTGCGATCCGCTTGGCCCGTTTCAATTGTCTGGCGGCGATGCCGAAAAAGCCAGGGGCAGACACGGACTTCAGGGGGATTCCGATTCCGATGGCGGCCGGCTTCATCACCTCGCTGACCTTCCTGATCATTTACCTCAATAACAACGATCACAACATCGGCGCATGGAAGTATCTGCTGGCCGGAGCGATGCTTGGGCTCTCGATCCTGATGATCAGCGATGTGCGCTACCCCAGCTTCAAGAAGGTCGGTTGGAAGACCAAAGGCACTCCGCTCATGATTGTGGTCGCGGTGGTGATTTTGGTGGCAACGGTGATGTTCTACTGGGTGATGCCGGTGATTCTGTTTTCCGTCTATCTTCTCTATGGTTTGGCGGTCCGCCCCTTCCTGCCGAAACGCGTCATGGAAGAGATCGGTGACGATCCGACCATCGAGGATGACGAGGACTTCTGAGAAAACTCTAAAAAGATTTAAGAAAGTTTTTGATTAAGTTTTCTTAATCAATTAGGGTCCTTGCCGTGAGGAGCGATCGACAAATGGGTGCTTGGTTGGTCGGCTTGCTGATTTTGTTGGGAACCTGCGTGGCAGTGGATGCCGCTCGGTTCTCCACGGTGGTTATCGATCCGGGCCACGGCGGCAGGGATAAGGGAGCCTACTGGGGAGGGGTGAGAGAATCCCATTTGAATCTCAAAGTGGCCCAGAAACTGGAAGGTTTGCTCAAGAAAAGGGGGATCCGGACAGTGATGACTCGTCGCAGCGACGTGTTTGTTTCTTTGGGAAGTCGCGCGGCGATCGCCAATCGCTACGGCTCGTCGGTATTCGTCAGTATCCATTTTAACGCCTCCACCAACCGCTCGATCAAGGGTGTCGAGACGTTTTACTGGGGATCGCGCGGGCGAATCATCGCCGGAGCGATCCAGCGTCGCTTGCCGTCACGGGTGAAAACCATCAATCGGGGGATCAAGCGACGTGGATTCACGGTGCTGGTCCAGACCCGCAGTCCGGCCGTCCTGGTGGAGTGCGGATTCATCAGCAATTCTTCGGAGAGGGGTCGCTGTTCGACGCGCTGGTATCAGGAGACGGCGGCGCGTGCGATTTACGATGGCTTGATGGCGTGCCGCTGAGCTGGGCGAGAAAGGGCTGACCGGCCTTGGTCCTGCAGAAAGACGCTTGCGTTGGCGAACGGGACAGTGGAGGGAAGGCGCGTGATTGAGGTGTCCAAGTCCCCCCGTCGACCGTGGATGGTTGCTGTGCTGGTGATTCTGCCGCTGTGGCTGGTGGTTTCGGCGGGGCTCGGTCTGTGGAAATACTATCTCGGGACGCAGCAAGAGGAACTCATTGAGTCTTCGAAGTTCGCCACTCCGATGACGGGCGAAGGCCTGGCCGACGACATGCGGAAGTTGGTCGGCATCGTCGGCCCGCGGAATGTCGGAGTGGAGTCGGGAAGAAGAGGCTTGAGGCGGGCGTCATCGATGATTCAGGGTTTGCTGGGTCCGAGCAATGCCGGCTATGCGGTCGAGCTGGAAATGGGCCCTGAAGTCGCGGGTGAAAAGTGGCCGATCATCGTGGCGACCTTGCCGGGGAAAGAGGAACAAGCGGTGTGGGTCGTGGCGGGCTATGATACGCTCGGGGCAGGCGTCGAAGCGAACTCGAGCGGAGTATGCTCGCTGCTAGCAGTGGCCCGAGCGGTGGCGAATGAGCGTCCAATGAAGTCGATCAAATTTGCCTTCCTGCCGCACGCCTACGACCCTGGGAGTCCGGTGCTGCCGCTTCTGGATCAATTCACTTCCTTGCTTGGGAATGCTGATCTGCTGCTGGTGGTGGAGGCGATGGGCGCGAAGGGGGAGTTGCTGATTTCTTCGCGCGAGGTGGAGGTTTTGCGGAACCCGGGGTTCGAAAAGTGGGGGACGATTGTTGGCGCGGAGGCCATTTGTCTGGAAGACGACTTCGATCTGACCTCGACCTTGTTTGAGCTGAATCAACCGGCGGTCCGTATCGCGACGCGGCGAGTGGTCAGTGAGACGGAAACGGATGAGGAACTCCCTGATCCGGCCAAGCATCTTGCCTCGACCCGAGCGCTCGCGGAGCTGGTGATGGAGTTGGCCAACTGAACTGGAGGGAGGGAAGCGAGGAAAGGCTTCGCGTTCTGGTGGAGTGGAAATTCGGTCGGTCAGAAATTTCTTGCGCGGGCGGGGGGATTCTCCTACCAACCGCCACCCGCTTCTGGCGGTTCCAGAGTGTCGAGGGGCATTAGCTCAGTTGGTAGAGCACCTGCATGGCATGCAGGGGGTCAGCGGTTCGAATCCGCTATGCTCCACCACTCTCCGCTCCGGCTAGCGTAAGCGGGGCCGGAGCGGAGGGGGGTGGTTTCGACTTTCTCGCGACGGATTTTCGCTGAAGCTGGCGGCGATGAGAAGTTTCCAACTCGTAATGTGGATTTGTCTTCTGGGCGGCACTCTTGAGGGTGAAGAATTGCCGAGGATGACCGACGAGCAGGCAGAAGGACTGGTAAACATGGCTCTGGCCGGGATTGATCGGGAATATCCCAACAAGCCGGGTCAGGTGATGGCCGGGCCGGAGGATGTCAAATCTCCCCGCGAACTGCATCCGGTGTTCTACGGGCACTACGATTGGCATTCCTCGGTTCACGGGCACTGGATGTTGCTGAGGATGCTGCGCTTGTTTCCGGATGCGGATTTTTCGGCAGAGCTGAGGGATCTTCTCGACCGGCGATTGAGCCGTGATGGTCTTGCCGCTGAGGCCGCCTATTTCAGGAAGAAGGAGAACCGGAGCTTTGAGAGGATGTATGGCTGGGCCTGGGCATTGCGACTGGCGGCCGAGTTGAAATCCTCGAATGATCCGCAGTTTCAGGAGTGGGCGACACGCTTCGAACCGCTGGAGAAATGCCTGGTTGAAAGATCACTGGAATTTCTTCCGAAGCTGGATTGGCCGATCCGTTGTGGCTTTCATCCGGAGTCGTCGTTCGCCCTTGCCCAGATGCTCGACTATGCGCGGGTTGTGAAGAACATGGAGCTCGAAGACCTGTTGAAAGAGAAGGCCATACAGTTCTACGGCAAAGATCGTAGCTATCCGGTGCTCTACGAACCATCGGGCTTCGACTTCTTCTCGCAAGGACTGAACGAAGCCGATCTCATGAGACGGGTGCTGGAGGGTCCGGCCTATCTTGATTGGCTCGACGGCTTTTTTCCAGGCTTGGTGAAAGGTGAACTGGGCAATCTTTTGGAGCCGGTTTTGATCAGTGACCCCGAAGATGCCCAGTTGATCCACCTGGCGGGCCTGAACCTGAATCGTGCGTGGACCATGCGCGGAGTCCTCTCCGCCTTGCCTGAGGGAGACGCCCGGCGGCAGATACTGGCGGCTTCTGCCGACCGTCATGAGAGGGCAGGTCTGGCCAGCGTGCATACGGGGCATTACGAAGGGGAGCACTGGCTTGCTTCATTTACCGTATATTTACTAGGAAATTCGGGTCACTAACGTCTTCTCGTATGTTGGCAGCCCGGCGCGATTTGTGCAGCCTCGGGGCGTGGCGGGGTTTACGAATATTTCTGCATACCTGTTCGCTCGGATGGAGCGTTTGAAGTCGCTCAGGGAGGATCTCCTGAAGTTTTGCAAGGAGCGCGATCTCAAGGGGACGATTCTGCTGGCGCCGGAGGGCATCAATCTCTTCGTCGCCGGACGGCATCGAGACATCGAGGATCTTGTTTTCAAGCTGCGGGCAATGCCCGGGCTTTCGGATCTCCATCCGAAATACAGCGAAAGTTCCGATCAGCCTTTCTCCAGAATGCTGGTGCGGCTGAAGAAGGAGATTATTGCCTTTGGCGTGGATGGCATCGATCCCGTGAATCATCCTTCACCGCGCTTGAAGCCTGCGAAGTTGAAAGAGTGGCTTGATGCCGGGAAGCCAATTGTTCTGCTCGATACGCGAAACGACTATGAGGTGAAGCTTGGAACCTTCAAAGGTGCGGTGCCGGCGGGCATTGATCATTTCAGGAAGTTTCCGGAGGCTGTTGAACGTTTTCCGGAATCGATGCGCGACGCTCCGGTGGTGACGTTTTGCACCGGCGGCATCCGATGTGAGAAGGCGGCTCCGCTGATGGAGAAGATGGGCTTCAGGGAAGTCTACCAACTTGAGGGTGGTATCCTCAAATACTTCGAGGAAGTGGGAGGAGATCACTATGAGGGAGAGTGCTTTGTTTTTGATCAAAGGGTCGGCCTTGATCCTGCCCTGCGTGAAACCGGTGCCGCGGTTTGCTTTTGCTGCCAAGCTCCTCTAACAGCGGATGAGGTCGCGGATCCCCGTTTTGTGGAAGGTCAGTCGTGTCCTCATTGCTATCGCAGTAGTAAAGAGCGCCGGCGCGAGCAGATCAGGAACCGTCAGGCGGATCTGGATCAGTTGGTTTCGCCTCTTCCCGGGAGTGAGGCCTATGACAACCGGAAGCCAATCCGAATTCCCAAATCCTGCGATGGCATGACGCTTCTCGATGCCCTTGACGAGTTGTTCTCCTACGTCGGTCGTGGTGAATGGGGGAGTCGTATCAATGACGGGCGAATTCTGGATCCAAAGGGGGAGCCTGCGGAAGCGGAGCAGACCGTTCGGGCAGGCGAGCAGTATGTGCGGCTGATGCCCGAGACGATCGAGCCCGATGTCGCCGCGAACATCAAGGTGATCGATGAAGATGAAGCTGTGGTGGTGATCGATAAACCGGCACCGCTGCCGATGCATGCCTGTGGGCGCTACAACCGGAATACGCTCGAGCATTTCCTACGGCGGGCATGGTATCCTGAAGTGCCTCGTCCTGCCCATCGACTCGATGCCAACACCACGGGATTAATCGTTTGTGCCCGGACCCGGCAGATTGCGAAGCGACTGCAACCTCAGTTCTCCAGGGGTGAGGTTGAGAAAGTCTATCTTGCCCGAGTTCATGGCTCGCCGGGCGATGACGAGTTCGTCATCAACCACCGGATTTCAGCGGAGGCAGGCAAGCTTGGCGCGCGAGAAATCGACGAGCAGGACGGCCTTGAGGCCATCACTGAGGTGCGGGTGATTTCGCGGGACGGCGATGGGACTTCGCTGCTGGAGCTCAGGCCATTGACTGGTCGGACAAATCAGATTCGGATTCACTTGTGGTGGGAGGGATTTCCCATCGTGGGGGACCCGGTTTATCTTCAAGGTGGAGAACGTGGTGAAAGTCAGACCATGGAACTCGGCGCGCCTGCGATGTGCCTTCATGCGTGGAAGTTGGGATTCAATCATCCTCACAGCGGTGAACGGGTCCGCTACGAATCGCCCCGTCCGGAATGGGCCGCCGCGGTTCTAGCCGATGTCGAATGCGGCTGACGGGCTTTTGCCCGCTGCGGGAAAAGTCTGCCAAGATTCATTGCGGTCCCGCTTTGGTGCGAGGATTTCCTGTTTGCGCAATTTGGATGCGCCCAAAGTTTTCGGATGGACAGCCGCGAGGAACCAGTCCACTCGTAGGCATGATTGCTTCGCTGAAATTCTTGGCGCTTGGATTGGTGCTCTCTCTTTCGGTTCAAGCTGCGGAGACCCGGACATGGACTTCCAGGAAGGGAAGTAACATTGAGGCCCAATTGCTCAAGGTGGAGGGCAAGGAGGTGATTCTTCTCACACCCGAGTCACGTGAGATCAAGCTGAAGGTCGAGGATCTCAGTCTGGCTGATCGACAGTATTTGATCGAATACGGAGGGGCTGCCGTGGAAGTGGTGGCGGGTGGCGATCTCGGGGAGCCGGAAAATGAAGTGAAGATCGACACCAAGACCTTCAAGAGTCTGGAGAAACCCTTGCTGCTCGGAGATTCGACCGAGTTGAGTTTCGAGCTGTTGGAGACGGAGCACTTCCTGATCGCGAGTTCGGGAATGAGACCGCAGGCGATTGCCGAAACCGCGGAGCGCATGTGGCATGGCATGGCTTTCGAGCACATGAATTTCCGGAAGGATTGGAAGGACAAGCGCATGGTGATTTTCCTGGTGGATGACGAGGATGTCTACAAGTCGCTGGGCAAGTGGTATGAGAAATACCTCTTCGATGAGAAGGTAGATGAGAACAGCATCAGGCAAATCGCTGCCACTTGGAATGAAGTGGGCTCGACGAGTGTCAACCTGCCGCATGAACTGGTCTCCGAGAGGAACCTCCATGACCGGGCGATTGTGTTCAATGTCAGGCAGGAAAGGCTCTTCAAGAAGTCGATGTCATCGTTCCCCGTGCATGTGATTGCCGGGGGCCTTCTGAGCAAACAGATGGGTGGGGTGAGTGACTTCGGGGCCAATGGATACTTCGCCGTTCGCACCGGCTTCGCCTACTTCAAGGAGATCCACCTCACCGGTAAGACCGAGACCCACCTCATTAATGCCGAGGGCAGCCAGTTTGACGAAATCACGAAAAAGAGTGGTTTCGACGACGGAAGGTCCTGGGCAAAGACACTCAGGACTCTGGTGAAGAGGGACAAGGTGAAGCCAAATTTCGAGGACATGCTGTCTTGGAAGTCGACGGATCTGGACCCCGAGAAGCTGGTGCTGATTTATTCCTTTGCGACCTACTGCAACAGCACGCCGGAGCGCCTTTCGGGCTTCGCCAACATGGTGCGCCGGGTGGAGTCATCGAATCAGATTCCCGAACCGATCGAGTTTGCCAGGTTGATGGGCTTTGAAAGTGTGGAAGATCTGCAGACGGATTGGATTGAATTTGTGACCTCAACTTCCTTCAAATGATCATGAGGCTTTTCAAACAATGCCAGGCGGCTTTGCTCGCGCTCGGATGCGGAGTCATCGCTCTGGCGGATGAGGTGACGCAGGAATACCGTGAGTTCACCGGGAGCAACGGTAAGGTGATCAAGGCGGTGCTTGTCGATAAGGATGCGGAGAATGCGATGCTCCTGATGTCAAATGGCGGCCGGGCAAAGGTGGCGCTTGAGAACCTGAGTGAGGCAGACCGGGATTACGTCAAGGCATGGTCCAAGGAAAAGGCCTTGTTTCTTCAGAAATGCCGGGGTCTGACGATCCGGGAACTGCTTGAACTGCGGGGCTACGAGTCTTTCCCATTCAGGCTTGAGAGCAACTCGATCATTGTTGATGGCAAGCTCAATGGAAAGCCGGCGCGCTTCCTGATCGATACGGGGGCCGGAACCTCGCTCCTGCACGTACCCTTCGCCGAGGAGGCGGGTTGTGAGATCGGCCCGATGGATGAGGTGATCTATGGTGTGTCAGGCGAGGCACCCGCTGGCTGGACGACGATGAAAACCTTTCAACTGGGTCAGTCGATTTTCAAGGATCGCCGGATTCTGGCCACTGATCGGATGTTCAAAATGCCGGATGGCTACAAGCTAAGCGATGATGTGATTTTCGGAGCGGATTTCCTCAATACGCTGGATGCGGTGATCACCTACAAGGACCGCCTGATGTTCCTGCGTCCGGACCTTTCTGATGAGAGCCAGGTGGACCTCGATCTTGATGATGAGAGCGAGGGCGAGGACAGTCTGAGGTTCCGCCTTTTCAAGACGAAGGACGGCAAGGTGCTTCGTGGAAATGTGGTTTCCAAGAGCACGGTCTCGGTCAAATTGAAGCTGACCGACGGCAGGGAGCAGAGTGTGGCCATGTCGCGTCTGGTGCCGGATGATGAAGCTTACGTCAGAAACTGGAGCGAGGCGGGCGACATATTCCTCCGCTACTGCGGGGGATTGAGTATCGAAGAGGTGCTGACGTTGCGCGAGTACCAGTCCTTCGAGTACGAGCGTCGTGGAAACCACATTTTTGTCGATGGCACGCTCAATGGCAATAAGGTGACTTACATGATCGACACCGGGGCTGACAGCAGCCTGCTTCACTTGTGGGCTGCGGAAAAGTATGAGTGCGAGGTCGGACCGATGGACAAAAAGGTCTATGGGATCGGAGGAGAGGCACCCGCCGCGGTGACGAAGATCGCGGAGCTGACCATGGGCGATGCCAAGTTCACCAATCGCAAGGTATTGGCGACCGACATGACCCGCTCTGACAGGGACGATGATCTCGACTACGTCGGGCTCTTCGGGGCGGACTTCATGCGAGAACTGGACGCGGTGATCACCTACAAGGAGAACAAGGTCTTCCTGATTCAGCGTTGACCCGCGACGGCCTCAGGCCACCTCGGTAATCAGGCCATCCGGGTCGTCGATCGAATCCCCCACCTTGCGGCCGAGGAGTTTGCGGTAGAGGCCGCTCGCGGGCGTGAGAAGAGTGATTTCTCGGCCTTCGTCCTCGATGGAAACCCCACCGGCCGCAGGAACGAGCAAGTAGTGAGAGGACTCGCCGTCGAGATCGATTTCAACCAGAGCACCGGCATCGATGGGGTCGTCCATTTCGAAGTCCGGAAGGCTGAGGGTGGCGAAGAGTCCGACCGCCTCCGCGGCATCCTCGACTTGCTTGGCCTGGCCGGAGGCGAGGTAGGAAGCTTCGAGGCTGCGGGTGTCGTATTTGCTCTCGGCCTTGCTGCCGGGATCGGTGGCGGCGGCATGAGCATCGCGTGCCGCTTGAGTGAGGCGCTCCAGTCGGAGGTTCAGGTGTTCGCGGATGCGATCGAGGAGGGCGGCTTTCGGGCTCATGCTTGTGGCGGCGAATCCTTGCCTGATCGGGCAGCGGAGGCAAGATCGCGGCGTGTTGAAGATTTATGCCTACAAGAGCTGTGATTCCTGCCGCAAGGCGATTAAGTGGCTGAAAGAGCGGGAGCTCGATTTCGAGGTCGTGCCGATCCGCGAGACGCCGCCATCGGTGGCGGAACTGAGGAAGGTGCTGGCGACCGGCAAGGGCGAGATGCGGAGGCTTTTCAATACGGCGGGCGGCGACTACCGCGCGATGGGGATGAAGGACAAGCTGCCGCGTATGAGTGAGCAGGAGGCGCTCGAGCTTCTTTCACAACACGGCAACTTGGTGAAGCGGCCGATTCTGATCGGAAATGGCGTGGCGCTGGCGGGATTCAAGGTCGCGGAGTGGAACGAGGTGATTGGCTGATTGAGGGTTTCGCTTGATGGGGGAGGTCGCGCTGCCCGCCCCGCTTATGGCCGACTCGACCGTCACTCTCGCCACAGATGGAATCCTCGAGTCCTTCAGCGGTTGAGGGTTCCGCCGACCGGGCGGGCGGTGGTGGTGATTTCGGCGTCGAGCTTGGTCATGCGTTTGCGCAGGAGGTCGACTTTTTCAGGATGCTCGGTGGCGAGGTTGTTGCTTTCGCCGATGTCTTGGCTGAGGTCGAAAAGCAGGAGCTGTGGCTTCCCGCTTTTTGTCTTTTTGACGAGAAGCTTCCAGTCTCCCTGGCGGATGCCTTCGATCTGTCCGTTGGAGGAGTAGTGAAGGAATTCATCGCGGGGTGATTTGGCTTCTTCCAGCAGGGTCTTGCTGAGGTCGACGCCGTCGATTTTCCTGGGCGGGTCGAGAGGTTTGCCGGTGAGAGTGGCGATGGTGGGAAGCAGGTCGATGGTGCTGGCGAGTTCGTCGGAGACTTTTCCTGAGGGGATCTGACCGGGCCATGAGATGACGCAGGGGACGCGCTGTCCTCCTTCGAAGGTGGTGCCCTTTCCATCACGAAGGGGTTTGGCCGAGCCGCCGTGATTCTTGAAGCGGAGCCAGGGGCCGTTGTCGGTGGTGTAGATGACGATGGTGTCCTTTTCGATGCCGAGTTCCTGCAGGGTTTTTGTGATGCGTCCGGTTTCGGCGTCGATGTGTTCGATCACGTTCTTGTAGGCGTTCGCGGGATCGGAGTCGTAGACGTCGTCGGGCACGTAGAGCGGGATGTGTGGCATGCTGTGGGGGAGATAAAGGAAGAAGGGTTGGTCCTTGTTGGTGGTGATGAATTTGATTGCCTCATCGGTGTAGCGCCGGGTGATGGTGCGCTGGTCGACGGGGAGTTCGACGATCTCTTCGTTGCGCACAAGGGGCGTGTTCCAGTAGGTGACGGCGGTCGCTTGATCAGCCCAGAGTGCATCGCTTGCGATCCTGGACTTCCGCTCGTTTGCCGGGTGGTTCATGTCGTTCGAATAGGGAATGCCGAAGTAGGATTCGAAGCCTTGGGCGCGGGGCAGGAATTCCGGGAGATGGCCGAGGTGCCATTTGCCGATGCAGGCGGTGGCGTAGCCGTTGGCCTTGAGGTGGTCGGCGATGGTCAGTTCATCCGGGTTCAGGCCGTAGGTTGATTTGGGAAAGAGGACATGGCGGTGCATGCCGACGCGTTTCGGGTAGCAGCCGGTAAGAAGCCCCGCGCGGGAAGGTGAGCAGACGGGCGAAGGGACATGGAAGTCGGTCAGTCGGATCCCATTGGTGGCGATCGCATCGATATTCGGGGTGCGGATCGTCTCTGAGCCGAAGCAGCTGAGGTCGTTGTAGCCCTGATCGTCGGTGAAAATGAGGATGACGTTGGGATCGCGGGCGATGCTTGTGAGGGCGAGAAGGAGCCAGAGGGCGAAAGAGGAGAGGGTGCGACGGATGTGGAACACTGCTAGGAAACGTTGAGTGCCCCAAGAAACTTTCCAATTCCGCATGGCAGATCGGAAGGGATGTGATAATTCACTGGGCAAATGAGCGAGCTGGATCCGAATCAGATCGAAGGAGTCAATCGCGGCGGACCTGCTCGGGGGGGATTCCCGTGGATTCGGGCATCGTTTTTTGTGATCGTGCTAGGCGTGGTGGCGCTGCCATTCACCCCGCAGGGCAAACGTCTTGCGCAGAAGATCGAGCGGAGCCTGAAGCCGGTCCCGGTGGTGCAGCAGGTCGATGAGGACGACATTTTGCGGCAGGCCGAGGCGCGCTTGCGTGAAGAATACGAGCAGGAGTTGGCGGACTTGCGGAAGGCCGCGGAGGAGGCCCGCAAGCAGGCCGCAGCGGCCAAGGAATCGGGCGAGCCCGAGGTGCTGCCGCGGATCGATGAGCACTCGGCGACGACGGGTGGCGATGTCACGAGGCTCCGGTCCGGGATTCGTTTCAAGACTCAGGTGAAAGTGGAGAAAGGCGAGTTGGCTTCAAAGGAGCGGGTCGACGATGATTCCTACGTCGCGGAATACACGCTCAGCGTGAAAGTTCCCGAACCGTCCAGGACGCTTGATCAGCTCGAGAAGGTGAATCCGAATCTGGGAAAGCTGCTGCCTGGATTGGATGAGATGCTCGGGAGCGCCGAGGTCTCCCGCTGGTTCTATCAGCTTTATGAGAACAAGACCGAGCGCTTGAAGCGGGACTCGACGAAGCTGGCCGAGTTGTTGACCAAGCACAACTTCTACGACTGCGAGACGATTCTCAACATGAGTCATCCGCAGACGAAGCGTCGGGTCTTTCTGATGCAGGCGGAAATGGATGTGGTTTCCGATGGCTCCGATGGTGACCGCCTTGCCACGATGCCGGACAGTATTGTGAATTCGACGCACTATCAGCCGTTTACGAGCTATGGTTGGAAGAAACAGACGAAGACGCCGAATCCGATGGTTGCCGGATGGGAGAAGCGGATTGGGAATGCCAATCGCGAGCTGGCCGACCCCGCGACGACCGCCGAGCGGAAGGCGTGGTTGAAGGAACGGATCAAGTACTTGAAACGTGGTATCGAGGACATGACCTACCGCAGTTACCTGATTGCGGAGTATGATCCCTTCGTGGTGATTCCGGTGAATTTGTTGACGGCATCGGGTGACGTTTTTGCACCGAAGGTCGGGGACTACGCGGTGGTGGTCCACGGGAAGGATCTTTATCCGGCGATTGTCGGGGACGGTGGGCCGACTTTCAAGGTGGGCGAGGCATCGCTGAGAATGGCGAAGCAGATCAACTCGAAGGCGTCGCCCTACAGTCGTCCGGTTTCTGATCTAACCGTGACCTACGTGGTGTTTCCGGGAAGTCGGGATGAGAAGAAGGGGCCGCCGAACTACGAGAAGTGGCGTATCAAGTGCGGGGAGCTGATCAATGAGATCGGCGGGCTTGGAGAAGGGGTGGAGCTTTTTGAATGGGAGGATCTCTTGCCGCAGAAGGAATTGCCGGTGGAAGAGGCTCCTGAGGGGGGTGTGATTGAAGGGGAATGAGGGCGTCTGGGGTGGTGAAGCGTCACTACGTGACGCAGATCGTGGTGCGAGCTGCCGTGGACTGAAGTCCACGGCTATCATGAGTGGCCCCGACGGGGCCGATGCCGCCGATGCCGCCGATGCCGCCGGGGTCGATGCCGATGGGGCCGATGAGGCGATACTGATGGTCTCGATGCCGAGGGGGCGGGAGTTAAAACGGTCCTGCCGATTTGGGGGAGCGGGCTGTTAGGTCGAGCTGCGCAACTCTTCAGTTGTTGCCGAGACGTTTGACGAGGTCCTCGAGGATGAGGTCGATCTGGGTGTTCGACGAGATGCGTTGTGGGTTGTCGAAGCCGAGCCAGATGATGGTCGAGCCGGTGGGGCCGACACGCAGGATCCAGGCATCCCGGCCCGAACCGGTGGCGCCGGTGAAGGTGCGGGTTCCTGAAGTCGATTCGAGCAGGCTGGTGGCTTCATCGGCAGCATGCCTGGTGATCGCTTGACTGAGCGACGGCTGTCTTCTGAAGAGCACGGTGCCATCGGTGTCGCTGACCTGTTGGATCAGGTGAGCCTGGGGTCGCTTGCCGCCGGAGGCGAGGGTGGCGAGGGCCGTGGCGAGTTCCATGGGGGTGGATGAGGCACCGCCGCGAAAGAGGTCTTCGGTTTCGAGGAAGGGGCCACTGATGCCGCAGCGTCGCATGATTCTCTCGGTTTCGAGGGGTCCGATCTGGCGGCCTGTGAGCAGTGGGTTGCCGGGGATCACCCGTTTCCCGCGCTCGGCGGCGGCGGCGGCAATCCATGGTTCGATCACCTGCCCGAGGTCGCGGCGTGCCAGCGTGGTGCGGTCGAATCGGGAATCGAGAAAATCGCGACCGCCGATCAGCGCGAGCACCTCGCCGGTCTTCGACTCGAGGGTGACGCCGACGCTCTGGAGGTATGCGGGGGGCTCGCCAGGTTTGTGGTCGGCATGGGTGGGGTGCTCCCAGTTCTTTGATTTTTCGGCCTCAAGGAGCGCTTTCGAGAGATCGGTTTCCAGCCGCATCTGCCAATTGGTGTCGAGAGTGGTTTGCACGACGAGGCCATCGATGCGGATGTCGATGGCTTCGAGGATTTCGCTGAGTTCACTGCGCACGGCTTGAAGGGCATAAGAACGCTCGGTGCTGCGCTGCTCATCGGGGACCAACTTGATCGGCAGCGCTTCGATCCGAAGCTTGTCGGCCTCGGTGATGCGATTCATCGCGATCATGCGATCGAGCACTTCCTCCTGCTGAACTCGTGCGCCATCGAGATTGCGGATGGGTGAGAAGACGTGTGGTCCGCGGATGATGCCGACGAGCATGGCGGACTGGCCTTCGTGGAGTTCGGAAACGGACTTTCCGAAGTAGGTTCGTGAGGCTTCTTCGATGCCGTGGCAGCCGCCACCGAAGTAAATGCGGTTCAGGTAGTGGGTGAGGATTTCGTCTTTCGAATAGCGCTGCTCGATCCGGAGGGTGAGTGCGATTTCCATCAGCTTGCGGTGAATCGACTTGGCGCGCATGTCGAAAGTGTTGCGCGCGAGCTGCATCGTGAGGGTTGATGCGCCCTGGGTGAAATCGCGGTCCTTGATGTTGCGCAGGGTGGCCCGGGCGAGGCCGCGGAAGTCGACGCCGGAATGTTCGAAAAAGCGGGCGTCCTCACGAGCCTCGAGGCACTCGATCATGAAGTCCGGCAGGTCCTGCCTGCGGGCCAGTCTGCGGTTGGCGCCCCAGCCGGCTTCGATCTCTTTGCCGTTGCGGTCGATGATGGTCGTGCGAGCCGGAATGGCGGCGACTTCATCGAGATCAAATTTGGCCGACTGGAGGAAGTAGAAGAAGGCGATTCCGAGGAATAAAACGAGGCCGCAGAGGGTCAGGCGCAGGCACCACACCAAGGGCATGTGGCTCCAGTCGGGAAGCCATGAAAGCCACTTGGGAAATGGGGATGCCGGACGCCAGGTAGACACGTGATTCGGTGGGCAGTTATCGGAGCTTCGTTTTCAATGAGGGCCTGTGCGGAGAACCATTGGGGAATCCGGCATCTCCAATCAAGGGTCGACTGGAATGGCCCGGGGAATCTCTTCCTCGACGGGGATCGCGCGTGGTGGCGGTTCGTCGACGGGAATCGCCATGGGCGCTTCGTCGTCGGTGGGCACTTGGTCGATCGGTATCGCCTTGGGCGGGCGTTTTCCCGATTGGGTCAGATCCTCTTCGACATGCTGAAGACAGATGTCGGTGTCCGCCGGAAGAAGGTCGACGGGAATGCTGTCACTGTAGGCCTCGCCGGCCGCTTCGCAGGCAGGCGTAGCACGTTTGCCGGAGACCCGGCAAATCCGGCAATCCTTGAACGACAGTTGGGAATCGAGGCCGTCAGCTTTGTAGCCGAGGCGGTCGGCAGTTTTCATCACCTCTGCCCAGACGGGCATGGCAAGGACCGAGCCGTAGCCCCTATCGATGGTCTTCTTTGGCGTGTCCATGCCGACCCAGACCGCGCAAGTCAGGCTGGAGGTGTAGCCGACGAACCAAGCGTCGCGATAGTCGTTGGTGGTGCCCGTTTTGCCGGCGCAGGGCTTGTTGAAGCCGAGGCGTTTCACACTGGCGCCGGTGCCTTGCTCCATGACCTGATGGAGGATGCGGGAGGTGGTCCATGCCGAGCCGGGTTTGACGGCTTCGTAGGGGATCTGATGATTCTGGTATTCGATGCCGCCGTCGCGGTTGCGGATTTCGGCGATCAGGCGGGGAGGGTAGCGTTCACCGCGATTCGGGAAGACCGTGTAGGCGGAAGCGAGTTCTTCGGGTGAGGCATCCAGCGTTCCAAGGAATGCGGTGGGGTCTCCGGCCAGTTCCCGTTCGAAGCCGACCGAGGTGGCGATGTCTTTCACGTCTTCGATCCCGGCAAAATTGCCGATGCGGACGGACATGGTGTTGCGCGAACGGATCAGGCCGGTGGATGCCGGCTGCATGCCGAGGAACTTGCCGTCGGAGTTTGAAGGTGACCAACCGCCTGCTCCGCGAACTTCGCCACGACGCAGGGGGTCATCGCTGACCAGTGTGTCCGGGCGCAGTCCGTCATCGAAGGCGGCGAGATAGACGAAGGGTTTGAAGGTTGAACCGATCTGACGCTTGGCTTGGCTGGCGCGATTGAACTTCGATTCGTCGGCATCGCGGCCACCGACCGTGGCGACGATCGCTCCTGTTAGATTCTCGATGACGACGACACTACCCTGGATGTATTCGGGGACCGGTCGGGGTTCGGGCAAGTCGAGCCACTGCGCCCGGGTTTGGTGGCGGTAGCCGCCAGCGCGTTCGAATTTCCGCAGGTGCTGGTCGAGTGCTTCCTCCGCCTTTTTCTGGATGAGGCTGTCGATGGTGGTGGTGATCTGAAGGCCGCCGAATTCGATGTTCTCGTCCTCGAGGATTCTTTCAAGTTCACGGCGAACCGAGTCCATTGCCCAGGAGTCGTGGAAGACGCGGCGCCACTCGGGCCGGACTTCGATGGGCTCGGCCTTGGCGATGTCGGCTTCGCTTTGCTCCAGCACATTGGCGTCGACCATGCGTTGCAGGGTGCTGTCGCGCTCGTAGCGGGAGTTCTCGAGGTCCTTGAAGGGTGAGAAGGCATTCGGGCCGCGGACGATTCCGGCGAGCAGGGCGGATTCGGAGAGGGTGAGATCCTTGGCGTGTTTCTCGAAGTAGGTGCGCGAGGCTTCCTCGATGCCACGAATCGAGTGGCCCCAGAAAATACGGTTCACGTAGTGCTGGAGGATTTCTTCCTTATCGTAGTTCGCTTCGATTCGATAGGAGACGGCGATTTCGAGGAACTTGCGGTCGAGTTCCTGCATCATGTGCGAGAAGGAAAGGGTTTCCGACTGGAGGCGGTAGCTGTTCCGCGCGAGCTGCATGGTGATGGTCGATGCGCCCTGGGTCATCGACTTGTCCTTGACGTTTCTCAGCGTGGCGCGACCGAATCCAATCCAATCGATTCCTCCGTGGGCGAAGAAGCGTTCGTCTTCGCGGGCAAGGATGGCGGAGAGGAAATCGGGAGCGATTTCGGAAAACTTGATGATGTCGCGTTTTTCGCCGTGAATCCGTCCGAGTTCGACGCCTCGGCGGTCGAGGACGATGCTCCGCTCGGGCATTTCGGCAACCTTGCCCATGTCGAACTGCCGTGCCCGGGCGTAGTAGAAGAGGGACATCGGGATCAGCGCGTAGAGGGCGAGGATCGCCGGGTGGCCGATGAGGCGAAGGGGCAGCTTGATGATGAGGGGGAAGGCCGAGGTGATCTTCTGCCAGAGGGCGAAGGGCCAGAACAGGAGTAGAGTCCCTAGTCCGCGTCTTTTGCGGGCGGGTTTCTTGTTACGACGTTGATTCTTCCCTTTGTCAGAGGTCGCGGAACTGGAGTTCTTGGGAGAACGTTTGGGCATGAACGTGAAAGATGGTAGCGCGAAGGCGCAACAAGCGCCATGGTCTTCTCAGATGGAGACAAACCGCGGGGATTGCGTCGCTAAGTCGGATGATAAAGCGATGAAGAAAATCGGAATTATTCATGCGATTGCTGCTGCCGTGATTTTGGCGGCTCCGCTCGAGGCGCGGGAGCCGCTGCGGTCTTTGGACGATTTGCTCAAGATTGAGCAGAAAACCGAGGCTCTGGCGAAGAATGTGATGCCGGCGACGGTGGCGCTGATCTCGGCGGGCACCGGTGCTTCGGGGTCCGGGGTCATCACCACGGAGGACGGCCTGATTTTGACCGCGGCGCACGTGACGGACGGGGCCGAGGAGGTGGAGGTGGTTTTTCCCGGTGGAAAGCAGACGAAGGCCACGGTGCTTGGTTCCAATTTCTCCAAGGATATCGGGATGGCGCAGATTCAGGATGAAGGGCCGTGGCCTTTCGTCGAATTGGGTGAGTCCAAGCCGCTGGAGGCCGGCGACTGGGTGGTTGCCATGGGTCACAGTGAGGGCTACGACCCCGCCCGAACGCCGCCGCTGCGCTTCGGCAGGGTGGTTTCCGACGGTCCGGGATACTTTCTGACGACCGACTGCACCCTGATCGGGGGAGACTCGGGTGGGCCGCTATTCGATCTTGATGGCAAGCTCGTTGGGATCAATTCCTCAATCGGGCAGGGTCTCGATAACAATAATCACGCGGGAATCGACGGTTTTCGAGAGGACTGGAAGCGCTTGCTTGCCGGCGAAAGCTGGGGAGAACTGCAGCTCAACCCCTTTGCGAATCCTGAGCGTCCGGTGATTGGCATCATGATGGGCCAGGAGCTTCGCGATGGCGGGGTGCCCGTGGAGCAGGTGACCCCGGGGTCGCCTGCGGCGAAAGCGGGAGTCCTCGCGGGAGATATCATCCGGAGCGTGCAGGGTGAGCGGGTCGGAGGAGGCCGCAGTCTGGTGCTGATGCTGGCCAAGCTGACCGCGGGGGATACCGTCAAGGTCGGCCTGCAACGTGGTCGCAACATGGTCGATGTGGAAATGGAACTCGTCCGCCGTGAACAACTATTCAGATGATGAAGAACTCAATGAAGTCGCTATTGATTTTTGCCGCCATGGCGGTGAGCTCCTTGCTCCCGGCTCAGGATGTTCCCTTGCAACGACCTGACGAACGATTGGAGACTCGTCGACAATCGGCGGAAGTCTTCGATGCGATTCGACCTGTGGCGCGCAAGGCTTCCGCTTCGACCGTCTGGGTTTGGGTCAAGGGGCGCCAAGTCGCCATCGGGACGGTGGTGGGCGACGGCTCGCAAGTTCTGACGAAATGGAGTGAGATCGGGATCAACTACGACTCGATCCAGGTCGTGGGCGGCGATGGTCGTGACGCGACGGCGACGGTTCTCGGAGTGTATCAGGACGAGGATATCGCGCTGCTGCAGCTCGATGGTGCTCAGTTCACACCGGTGACTTGGAGTGAGCAGGAATCGCCGCCGGTGGGCCGCTTTCTGGTGGCAGCCGGACCGGACGACAACCCCTTGGGTTTTGGCGTCGTGGCGGTGGCTGAGAGGGTGCTCCGTGAGACCGACCAGGCCTTCATCGGAGTCGAGCTGGGTGAAGGCCACGATGGGGCAGGGGTGCTGATTCGCGGCGTGGACGAGCGGGGTGGTGCCGACGAGGCGGGCGTGCTTGCTGGAGATGTTATTCTCGAGTTGGGGGGCAAGGAGATCAACAGCGCGTTCGAACTGCGAGGTGCGTTGCTCAGCCATGAACCAGGCGAGATCCTTCCGCTGAAGCTTTTGCGAAACGGGAAGGAACTGGAGGTGCAGGTCGAGCTTTTCGGTCGGCCGGAGTTTCCTCAATTTCCTCAGGCGAGGCTCAATGCGATGCGTGCGATGGGTGGTCCGCTGAGTGTGGTGGGAACGGGTTTTCCAACGGTCATTCAAACCGACATGGAGCTGAAGCCCAACCGCTGCGGTGGACCGATCGTCGATCTGCAGGGAAATGTCATCGGGATGTCGATTTCGAGAACCGACCGGACGAGAAGTTTCATCCTTTCTGCCAGCGTGGTGAGGTCGATTCTCGGACAAGAGGGCACTTCCCCTGAACTGGCCGAAGTTCCGAAACGCGGTGGGCGTCAACTGGCGGGAGGTGGGAATCGTCCGCGCGCGGTGCCGATGAATCCCGGCTCTGCCGATCGTCTGCGCCAGCACCTTGAGGAGATGCAGACCTTGCTCCAGCGGATGGACCGCGAGATGGCGGAAATCGGCGAGTAGGTTCCGATTCTCCGAACGGCTGGATTAGAGGCAGACGCGGCGGAAAAGCTCGTCGAGGGGGAGCTGCATGCCGATGTAGAAGTCACCGAATTCGCCGAAGCGGGCGGTGACTTCGTCGAAGCGCATTTCGTAAACGATGGCTTTGATATCGATGGTGTCCTTGGCCAGCAGCGTGACGCCCCACTCATACTCGTCGAGCCCGGTGGAGCCGGTGATGAGTTGGAGGATGCGGCCTGAGTAGGTGCGGCCGACGCGGGCGTGGCCCGCCATGAGCTTTTTCCGTTCAGCGTAGGTCAGGGAGTACCAGTTGTCGGCACCTTCGCGGCGTTTGGACATCGGGTAAAAGCAGACGACCGGCCAGTCGGGCAGCACGGGATAGAGGCGGTGCTGGAGGTAGTGCGTCATGCGATCCTCGAACTCCTTCAATCCCGCGGCGAACTCGGGGCTGTCTTCGGCGAGTCCTTTTTCGCCCTTGAGTGTGTCTTCGGCATACTGCTCCGCAGTCGTGGTGTATTCCGAGCTCTCTGTCTGCGAGAGGTAGGAGTAAACCGGGCTCAGGACTTCCGCGCCGAGCGAGAGGGTCAATTGCTTTTCATAGGCATTCGCGACCTGGAGATCGGGAGTCAGCAGCATGAAGCCCAGGTCTGCCTTTGGGGTGGCGATGGCAAAAGTCAGCAGGTGGGTGTCGGGCGTTGCCCGGATTTCCTGAATGAGCTTGGTGAGCTTGGTCTTGGCCGAGCGTTTCTCGTCGCTATCGAGTGTCGACCACTGGGCATGGTCGACCTGATAGAAGAGATGCATGACGTGCCAGCCTTCGCGTGGCACCAAGGGGGGAATGGAAGTGGTTTCAGACATGGAGGCGGAAATTATTGGCGATTGGTCGAAATCGGTGAGGAGAAGAGCAGCTTGAACTCGCTGCCAGGAGCATCGGAGGACGGCCCTTCGAAAACCTCAACCGTCCAGCGTTTGTCACCGACCCGGTAGCCGTTGAAGTCGCCGGAAGTTTGGAAGCCGTCGGTCGCCGGAAACTCGACCGTCGGGTTTCCGCTGGAATCGAACATCCCCAGGGCAAAGCTCTGCGAAATGCTGTCGCCCACGAAATTGTTTTCTTCATCGCGGTAAATCGCGCGCAGCACGCCTGTCTGACTATCGTCGAGGGTCACGCTCAAGACCGGGATGAAGACGACCTCGCTCCGAGCCTTGTCAGCCTGGTCGCCGTCGCGCCTTGGTTCGCGCCAGTAGGTCTCGGCCGTGGTCACTTTGCTGAATCTGCCCTCGATGGGGAAATCCGGTTGATCGTCTCCGAGACGGGTGGTCGGGATGCTGGAGAACAAGCTGGATACCCACCAGATCGCTAGTCCGAGGAAAACCACTCCGAGAATGACGAGCCCAAGCTTTTCGCTTTTCCGGGTATCCTTCGACTCAGAGGGGGTGTCGGTCGTCGTTCCGGGATTGGAATGGGGTTTGGATTCAGCTTCGGGAAGGGAATCCTCTTCTTCTTTCGGAGTGGGCGTTGACCCGGAGGGGGCGGGCTCTGGCTCGGGGGTGGCGCCCATGGATTTCGGGTCCATGGGTCGGGGACCAATCTGACGGGAAGCTTTTGGTGGTTTGGGGCGGGTTTTCGGGTCAACCGAACGGGGGGATCGGATCGAACTCGACTCGGATGATGCGGATTTGGCTGAATCCTTGGGCTGGGTCTGGGAGGCCGACCCCTTCGAAGGCGGGGCCTCTTTGGATTTTTCGGACTTCCTTGATTCCTTAGGTTCCAGCGAGTCTTCCGTCTTTTCCTCGCTTGGTGCTTCCGGTTGAGCGACGGATTCGGGCGTGGCCTCATCATCAAAAAACTCTCCCTCAAGGTCCCAGAGGTCCTCTTCAGTGGTCTCCTTGGAGAGTTCGGAAAGCTGCGGCCGGTGACGGCCGGGGATGTTCTGAGGGTTTTCGGGTTCGTCAGGCATGGGCGACTGAAAGGGTCTTAGGAACCGCTAGGCGGCTTGACCAGTGGAAAGCACGGCTTCAGGACGGTCAAAAAGGGTTGCAAGAGGGCCGCTGCCGCGCGATTCAAGGCGCAGCGCATCACCCGCTTATCAATCATGGCCGACCGCGAAGACAAAAACGAAGAGAACGTAGCCGGAAAGTTCTACGTCGATAGCCAGTGCATCGACTGTGATCTTTGCCGGGAAACGGCACCCAGTAATTTCACCCGCTCCGACGACGAGGGATATTCCTACGTCTTCAAGCAACCGGAGAACGACGAGGAAGTCGCCCAGTGCCGTGAGGCGATGGAGGGCTGTCCCGTCGAGGCGATCGGCGAAGACGGGGACGAGTGAGATGGCCGCGAAGGACCGGCTTGCAAGACTCCGCCGGGCCATTCTCCGCGAATGGCGCGGGGGCGATGAACCGGAACATCTCGATTCGCGGGTTCATCAGCCGGATCAATTTATCGCTGAGATTCTCCGGGCCGCTGGGGCAGCCGATGGCATCGAGGTTGAGAAGCTGCGTGAAATGTGGCGTGAGATTGCCGGGGACTTTGTCGCTCGGAATGCCGCGCCGGACTCTTTGAAAAACGGCTGCCTGACCCTGAAGGTTCTCCAACCGGCGATGCGCTTTCATCTCGAGCAGATGAAGGGTCAGTTGCTCGCCAACTTGAAAAAATCGGCCGGGGAAGGGGTGGTGAAATCCATTCGTTTCTCACTTGGTTGAAAAACAACACACATGTTCCGCAATCTGATTTTCGACTGGTCGGGCACCCTGGTGGATGACCTTGGTCCGGTCATCGAAGCGACCAACCATGTGCTGGGAGTTTACGGCAAGTCGATGCTGGATCGGGAAGCCTTCCGTAAATCGTTCCGGCTTCCCTATCGCGAATTTTATGAGGAAGTTTTGCCTGATGTTGGGCTGGAGGAATTGGAGGAGCATTTTCGGGCGGCGTTTTCTGCATCGAAGGTGCCGGTGACGGTGCTTCCCCATGCCCGTGAAAAACTCGAGTGGTGTCGTCGCAATGGCGTGCGTGCCTTTGTGCTGACCAGCATGGACGAAACGGCGTTCCATCAGCAGTTGGATGAGTTCGGCCTGGGCGACTACTTTGAAGCGACCTACTCCGGGGTGCTCGACAAGCGGGAGGTGATTTTGGAGCTCCTCGAGACGCATGGTCTGGATCCCTCGGAGAGTGCCTTTGTGGGCGACATGACTCACGACATTGACACCGCGCATCACGCCAATCTGACCTCGGTGGCGGTGCTGACCGGCTACACCCACCCGGGGCCGCTTTCGCTGGCAAAGCCTCATATCACGGTCGCTGATCTGGCCGGCCTGCAGCGCTTGATGGAGCGTCCGGGGGAAAAGAAGCGGCCGGTGGCGACGGTGGGAGCGCTGATTCAGGATGGCGAGGGCAAGCTGCTGATGATCAAGACCCACAAGTGGGGTCATCGATGGGGGATTCCCGGAGGAAAGATCAAACGGGGCGAAGGCTCGCTGGATGCCCTGAAGCGCGAGATTCGGGAAGAGACCGCGCTGGAAGTCGATGAGGTCCGCTTCGTGATGGTTCAGGATTGCATCGATTCGGAGGAGTTTCAAACACCGGAGCATTTCCTGCTTCTCAACTACGTCGTGCGGCGTACTTCGGGTGAAGTGGTGTTGAATGACGAGGCGCAGGAATTCCGCTGGGTTACCGCGGCGGAGGCCCTGGCCCTCGATCTGAATCATCCGACACGGGTGCTCTTGATCGAAGCTTTGAACGGGGACATGATCATCCATCATTCATGAACAAGGGACTGATCAAGATTCGCGGTCTGAAGGTTCGGACACGTATCGGTGTGCCGGAGGAAGAGCGCGCGGATTGGCAGGAATTGCGGATCGATGTGGAGATGCAGCCGACCACCGGGTTTTCAGAGATGAATGACGAAATCGGCGCGACGGTGGACTATCATGCCGTTTGTGTGGAGATCAGTCGTTTGGCCGAAACAGGCTCGCGAAAACTGATCGAGACGCTTGCGGATGAGATCGCCGATTTGGTTCTTGCCCGGCACGGTGCCACCGCCGTGACGGTCCATATTCGCAAGTTCATCCTACCCGAGACCGAATGGGTGGGGGTGGAGTTGAGCAAGTCGGTGCAGTGACCCGAGGGGCGGGGTCGGAACCGGTTCGGACGCCCCAAGTTCGGTATGGGTTAAGAGATCGACATGCAAGGGCGCCCGGTGGAAGTTCCCGGGGTGCCGGATGAGATCGATGTTGGTGAGGTGCTGCTGGAGGCGCGGGCGATTCGCAAGAGCTTCGGCGGGGTGCAGGCGCTGAACGAAGTGTCGTTCGAGCTCCGGGCGGGTGAGGTCCACGCCTTGATGGGTGAGAATGGGGCGGGGAAGTCGACTTTGATGAATGTGCTGAGCGGTCAGTTTCCGCCAGACGGCGGGGAGATCTGCCTGATGGGTGAGCGTGTCAGTTTCCGGAGTCCGCACGAGGCGATGGAGCGGGGGGTGGCGATGATTCATCAGGAATTGATGACGGTGCCGGAGATGACCGTGGCGGAGAACCTGCTGCTGGGGCGTGAACCGCGCGGGCGATTTCCTGGGACGATTGACCGGGCGGCGATGGCGCGCGAGGCGAAGAGGCTTCTCGATCTGTTAGGGGTGGATTTGCCGGTCGAGGCCAAGATGCGCGAGCTGAGTGTGGCGGGGATGCAGACGGTGGAGATTGCGAGGGCCTTGGGCAGTGAGGCACGAGTCGTGATCATGGACGAGCCGACCGCTGCGATTTCGGAGCGCGAGGTGCGGGCCCTTTTTAGGGCGATTCAAACTTTGAAAAAGCGCGGCGTGGGAGTGGTCTACATCACGCACAAGATGGATGAGGTTTTCCAGATTGCGGACCGGATCACGGTGATGCGGGATGGAGAGCTGGTGGCGACAAGACAGGCGTCCGATCTGGATGACGAGCGGCTGATTTCACTGATGGTGGGTCGTGAGTTGAAGATGGCGAAGGCGGCGCATCGGGAGCTTGCGGATGAGCCCATCCTCGAGCTGCGGGGGCTTTCGAGGGAGGGTGCTTTTGATGATGTCGATCTGGTGTTGAGGCGCGGTGAGGTGCTTGGGATGGCGGGCTTGATGGGGGCCGGACGCAGTGAGGTGGCGTCGGCGGTTTTTGGCCTGGTGCCGGCGGATGGTGGCGAGATCCGGGTGAAGGGTGAGCCGGTGCGGATCCGGAAGGTGGCGGATGCCATCCGTCTGGGTATCGGCATGGTGACGGAAGATCGAAAGGGTTATGGGATCGTGCCGGAGATGTCGGTGGGCCAGAACGCGACCTTGTCGGCCTTGAAGGCTTGTTGCGCGGGACCGGTGATTGTGGCGGGTCGAGAGCGCGCGATGGCGGGTGAAGCGGTGGAGCGCTTCGGGGTGCGCTCGAGCGGGGTCGGGCAGAAGGTCGGAGAGCTGAGCGGTGGCAACCAGCAGAAGGTGGTGATTGCGAGGACGATGCTGACCGAGCCGGAGATTGTGATTCTCGACGAACCCACGCGCGGCATTGACATCGGCGCGAAGTCCGAAGTGTATGAAATCATCCGCGGGCTTGCGGGGCGCGGCATGTCGGTCATGCTCGTTTCATCCGAGCTGCCGGAACTGCTGGCTTTGAGTGATCGCATCGTGGTGATGCGTGAGGGCAAGGTCAGCGCCGAGCTGGTGACCGCGGAAACCCATCAAGAAGAGATCCTGAGTTATGCCATGCCTGAGTGAATCGATTGGTCAAAGATGGTTGCCTGCGGATTGGCGTGGGCGTTTTGGCCTGATCATTGCGCTGCTGGTGACGGCGACCGTGCTGTCGATCCTGCGTCCGCACTTTTTGAGCTCGGCGAATCTGGTCAATGTGGTTCGTCAAATTTCGATCAATGGCATTTTGGCGGTCGGAGTGACCTTCGTGCTGCTGACTGGTGGGGTGGATCTTTCGCTGGGCTCGGTGGTGGCCTTGGCCGGGGTGTTGGCCGCGCAGTTTGCGCATCCGGGGGACTATCCTTTGGTGGTGCCTCTCGGGGTCGGTGTGCTGACGGGGCTGGCCTGCGGGGCGGTCAATGGTGGGGTGGTGACTTTCGGCAAAGTCGCGCCCTTCATCGCAACGCTGGGGATGATGACGATTGCCCGGGGATTGGCGCTGGTCTTCAGTGGTGGGCGACCGGTTTCCAACATGAGCCCGGCGATGAAGGCGGTGGCGGGAGACGTAGCGGGGATTCCGATTCCGGCTCTGATCCTGCTGGCGGTGGCGGTGACTGCGTGGTGGGTGCTGAAGTTCACCCGGATCGGGCGGCATCTCTACGCAGTGGGCGGCAACGAGCAGGCGTCTCGGGCGGCAGGGATCGATGTGGGACGGGTGAAGATGTTTGCGTATGCCGTATGCGGCGCCTTGACCGGATTGGCGGGCGTGGTGTTGGCGTCGAGGATCACCACCGGGCAGCCGAACGCGGGAATTGCCTATGAGTTGGATGCGATTGCGGCGGTGGTGATTGGTGGGACGAGTCTGTCGGGAGGAATCGGGACGATCGGCGGAACGATTCTCGGGGCGCTGCTGATGGGGGTGATCGGGAACGGGCTCGATCTGCTGAATGTCTCTTCGTACTATCAGCAAGTGGTGAAGGGTTTGATCATCGTCGGTGCCGTCTGGCTTGACCAAAGACACTTGCGGAAGGCTTGAAAAATCGTGAAATGATGAAGAACCGAGAGACGCGACGAGTATGAGATCTGTGAAGAAATGGAAGTGGTGGTTGATGGTGCTGTTAGGTGGCTTGCTTTGCAGCTGCGACTCGGGGAGCGATGATGGGAAGCCGGTGGTCGGGGTGTCGTTGCTGAATCTTTCGAATGAGTTCATTGTGACACTGGAGACGGCTTTGCAGGCCGAAGCGGATCGCCAGGGAGTGACGTTGGTGATCAATGATGCGCAGCGCGATGCCGGGCGGCAGATTCAGCAGGTGGAGAATTTCATCGCGCAAGGCGTGACGGCGATTGTGCTGAATCCTTGTGAGATGGAGGCGAGTTCACCTGCCGTTGAGAAGGCGAAGGCGGCGGGGATTCCGATCGTGAATGTGAATTCGGTCACGAAAGCCGTGCCGGATGCCTTTGTGGGATCGCGCGACGAAGACTCCGCGCGGATGGCGATGGAATACATCGCCGAGCGGCTGGACGGGAAAGGCGGGGTTCTGATGATGCAGGGCTACATGGGGCAGGCGGCGCAGATCAAACGCGACGCAGGCGCGCGCGAGGTGCTGGCCCAGCATCCGGAGATGGTCCTTCTCGCCACGCAGACGGCGGAATGGGATCGGGCCAAGGCCGTCACTTTGATGGAAAACTGGCTGCAGTCCCACGGCGATCGGATCGATGCGATTTTCGCCCAGAACGATGAGATGGCGATGGGCGCGCTGTTGGCCGTCGAGCGCGCCGGAAAGAAGGATCAGATCGTGGTCGTGGGGGTGGATGCGATCGGTGACGCCTTGCAGGCGGTGGAAGAAGGCCGCCTGGATGCGACGGTCTTTCAGGACGGCGTGGGGCAGGCGCAGGAGGCTCTGAAGGCGGCTTTGGCTCTCGGTCGTGGAGAGAGCGTCGAGAGCGAGCGCTTCATTCCCTTTCGATTGGTGACCAAGGAGAATGTCGGCGAGTTTCGCTGAGTGCTCAGTAGTCCGCGACCGGGGACTGAGTGATGGCGCTCGAGGCTTCCAGGACGGGGACTTCTTCGCGTAACTTTTCGATTTCCCTGCAAGTCTCGTCCCATTTTAGCTGAGACCAAGCGAACGGCACAGGGATCTTCTTTCGAAGAAAGCGGTCGAGCCGCTTCTCCGAATCATGAAGGACGTGGGATGGTAGCTTTCCGATGCGTTGAGCGGCGTCTTCCGCGCGTTCGGTGTGGTGGCAGATCATCGCGAGGTCATTGCCCGCTTCGAGCGCGGCGGTGACGTCGGTATTGTCGGGGAAGCGCTCCGCGATGGCGCCCATGTCGAGGTCGTCGGTAAGGACGAGGTGCTTGTCGAAGCCGAGTTGATCACGAAGGAAGCCTCTAACAACTTTGGGTGAGAGGGAGGCGGGCAGATCAGGATCGATCGCTGGGAACAACACGTGGGCGAGCATGATGCTGTCGAGTTCAGGCATCAGCGCGGTGTAGGGGATGATGTCTTCGGCGAGCAGCTCGCTGCGGGTGGCCTTGCTCGCCGGCAGATCGTGGTGAGGATCGCTCAGCGCCCGGCCGCAGGCGGGGAAGTGCTTACCGCAGGAAAGGACGGAGTGTTTGCGCATCCAGCGATTCCAGATGCCGGCGTGATCGATGACCTGTTGGGGATCGCGCCCCCAGCAACGGCCGCGGAGCGAGTTCTGGTTTTCCGGATAGTGGTCGAGATCGAGCACCGGGCCGAAATTGAGATTGAAGCCGAGCAGGCGCAGCAGGTCAGCGGTCAGGATGCCGGCCTTGGCACTGGTGCCCATGTTGCCGTGGGCGGCGAGTTCGGCGGCCGACGGGAGTGCAGGGGCGATCTCCTTGGTGCGGGTCACCCGGCCGCCTTCCTGATCGATCGCAATAATGGGTTCGAGGGTGTGGAGCTCACGAAGGGAGTCGGTCAGCGCGCGCGTCTGAGCGGCGGAAACGATGTTTCTTGTGAAAAGAATGTAGCCAGCGGGCTGCAGCTTTTCGAAGAGCCTGATTTCATCAGCGCTGAGCTCCGGTCCAGCGAGTCCTAGAATGAGGTGATGGCCGTTCATGCCATGGGGTTGCAAGTGCCTAGCCCTGAGCTTCGCGGGCCATCATTTCCTCTTCCTCTTCATGAGAGTGAATTTGCAGGTTGGCCTGCACGCTGGCGCGTTCGGAGGCGGCTTTGACAACTCCCCGAATGGCGGAAGCGCTGAAGCCGTTGCGCCCGATCAAGAGCGCGACATCGGATCGCTCGAGGATGATCTTGAAACGCAGTCGATTGGGACCGAGCTCGGCAACCTTGAGCTGGGCCCGTTCCGGATGCTCGATGAATTGGACCGCCGTGTACTGGAGAAAGTTGCGGATTTGATCAGTGACGACCTGCATGAAGCCAATGATGTACGTGGAACGGTGGGGACGCAATGATGCAATCCCGCGGCGCAGCGAGATCATCACCAAAGACACAAAGCGGCCTGCCAATCGGCAGGCCGCTTCCCAAGCAGACAGCGTGTCTGCGTCACACAATTAGAACTTAGTTGATTTCGACTTTCCGCGGTTGGGCGGATTCGAGAAGGGGAATCGAAACCCGAAGGATGCCGTTCTCAAGGTTGGCCTTGAGGGCGGCACCGTCGAGCGTGTCTCCGAGGCGGAGCTTGAGCCGATAGCCTTCGGGCGATGGCTGACCGTAGATCAGCTTGCCGGAGCTTTCGGGGCTCTTGCGCTGAGCTTCGAGTTGAAGGTGCTGACCGTGGACTTCAAGACTGAGGGCCTCTTTGGCGACTCCTGGAAGAGTCACTTCAAGGTCCACGCCCTGATCGTGGCGGTCGGCGTTCCAGACGGGCTCGGTGTAGCGCACGGTGGTTTCGTTTCTTTCGGCGACGGCGGCATTTCCTCCGTCGGTCTGGCAGCAAGTGGTATCGGTATTCATAAGTTTGTTCGGTTAGTTGATTTCAATGCGATGGGTTTCGGTGTCTGCCTTGGCCTTTGGTAAGGTGACGGTCAGCACGCCGAGTTCGAGTTTGGCGTTGATGCCTGAGGGATCGACGTGTTTGCCGAGCGGCAGGCGATAGGCGTTGGATGCTCCGTCATCGGATTTGATGCCCAGATGGAGAGCTCCATCGCGGACCTCGAGTTCGAGGGCTTCCTTGGCGGTGCCGGGGAAGTCGGCTTCGAGAGTCCACTGCTTGTCCTGTTCGTGGATGCGGAGACCGCGTGGGCCTTGGGAGACCCGCTGGAAGGCGGTGTCGAAAAGGCGTCCGAAATCGCTCAGCCACGGAGTCGAGTTGCGTAGATGTTGTGGAAGGATCATGTTTGTAATTGCGTTGGTTAATTGTCGGGGAAGTGATTTGCAGGGAGAGTGCCAGAGCTGATTTCAGGGAATTGGCTTATTGAAAATCAATGGCTTGTGTTTTTTTTGGGTCATGGATTCATGGCAAGAAGGTGGCGCAAGTTGGCGCGTTCGGGACAAAGTGTCGGGTCGAAATGACGCGGTGGGCGCCGACTGAAGTCAGCGGTCCGGGTGAGGTCGGTGATTTCTTAGTTTGCGGGAATGGGGGCATGGTCTAGGGAAGGCGCATGATCGATATGCTGGTGCGGCTCTATGACCTTCCGGACTCCCGGGAGCTTTACGAGCGGGTGGAGGCTCAGGGGATTGTGTTGCGTCGGGCGCGGGCATTCGAGAAGCATACGGTGACGGAGTTTGTCGCGGCTGGATTTTCGCCCAAGTGGGTGAGCGAGGTGGAGGTGGCGATGAGCCGCCAGCCGATTGCCTGCTTCATTGCGACGAAGGACAAGCAGGTGATTGGTTTTGCGTGCTGCGACACGACTTCGCGCGGTTTTTTCGGGCCAACGGGGGTGGCGGAGAGCGCACGGGGCAGTGGAGTGGGAAAGGCCCTTTTGTTCAAAGCCCTCGAAGGATTGCGCGAGCTTGGTTACGCGTATGGCATCATTGGCGGAGTCGGTCCGCGTGAGTTCTACGAAAAGGCCTGCGGGGCGATCGAGATCCCCGGAAGTGATCCAGGAACCTACAACGATTTACTTCCCTAGGCGATGGGCGAAGGAACCATCCAGGATCCGGCTTATGTGCGGGAAGCGTTTGCTCGCATCGCCGACCGCTACGTAACGACCAACCATGTGCTGAGCATGGGGACGGACATTCTCTGGCGGAAGAAGGTCGCGCGGATCGTGCGACGCTGGAAGCCGGAGCGAGTGCTCGATGTGGCGACCGGCACCGGCGACCTGGCGTTAGAGATTCAGGATCTGTGCCCCGAGGCGGAAGTCGTGGGCAGTGACTTCTGTGCGGAGATGCTGGTACACGCTTCCGAGCGGGGTTTGGCGAAGACGCTGGTGGCGGATGCGATGGATTTGCCGTTTGAGGACGGAAACTTCGATGTCGTGACGGTGGCCTTCGGTTTGCGCAACATGGCGAACTACGAGACGGGTCTGAAGGAGATGCGACGCGTGCTCCGGCCGGGTGGACATTTATTGGTGCTCGATTTCTCCCTGCCGGATCCACCCTTGAGAGGGCCTTATCAGTGGTACCTGCACCGGGTTCTGCCGACCTTGGCGGGATGGCTGACTCGCCAGACGGACGCCTACGAATATCTCGGAGGATCGATTGAAGAATTCCCGATGGGCGAGGAAATGGCGGCGCTGATGGAAAGTTGCGGCTACCGAGAGGTTGAGATCGATCCCGTCACCTTCGGGGTGGCGACGATCTATACGGCCCTTGCGAACTAGGCCCGATGGTCGGCGGTTTGCCGGGAGGCTGCCTGAATCAAGCCCGTGGTTTTAGGGAAACCCGGTAGGTGATCCGACGCTTGCGGATGGGGAAAGAAGCGTGATTCTGGCACTCATTCAGGGTGGTGCAACGTACTTTAGCGAGCTGCGTCGTGGCAACCGGAGCTCTCCTTGCCACAAGTGTCGCCGGATGCTGCGGCGAGCTTGGCGCTGCAAGTCCGGGACTCCGTCCATGCCTGGCGTTGGCTGCGGCAATTCGAGACTTCTTCAGCCAATGAAGGATGCGTGTCTGGAAGTCGTAAGGTCCGGTGAGCATGGGGGTTGAACAGTTGAAGTTCGCGGGAAGTAGCGGACAGGAATCGATTTTTTCAACCGGGAACTTGAAGATGTTCCTCGGCAGGAAGGGAATCGGGCCTCCGGGGCTTGCAAAGCCAAGCACTCTGAATGAAAACGGGTGCACATGAAGATTCTGGTGGTAGGCAAGGGGGGGCGCGAACACGCGCTGATCAGGGCATTGGCGGAGTCTCCGGGGGCGCACGAGATGTTCAGCTTTCCGGGGAGCGATGCGATTTCGGAGCTGGCGGAAATTGTGGAAGTGGGTGACGAGGTCGAGGAATTGTTGGCGTGGATGTCGGCGGTCGGGATCGATCTCTGTGTGGCAGGCGAAGAGAGCTATCTGGTCAAGGATGACGGCCTGGCGAATGCCTGCGAGAGGGCGGGGATTCCCTGCTGGGGGCCGCACAAGCAATCCGCACAGCTGGAGGCCTCGAAGGAGTTCGCGAAGGAGTTTTTGGAGCGAAACGGGATCCCGACAGGTGGTGCTGCAGCAGTGGATACAATCGATGAAGCGCGTCAGGCAATTTCGGGAAAATACCCGGTAGTGCTTAAGTTTGATGGGCTGGCGGCTGGGAAAGGTGTCGCGGTTTGCATGGAGGAGAGTGAAGGGGAGGCATTCCTCCACGAGGTGCTCGTCGAGCGCCGTTTTGGCGCCGGGCGGATGCTGATCGAGGAGTTTCTAACGGGTCCTGAGGTGTCCATTTTTGCGGCGGTGGTTGATGGGAAATATCAGATCTTCACGCCAGCGCGGGACTACAAACGGATCGCCGAAGGCGACGAGGGTCCGAACACGGGCGGCATGGGTGCGGTGGCGAGCCGCCAGTTGATCTCGGCCGAACTGCTGGAGCGCATTGAGCGCGAAATCGTCGGGCCGACGGTGGTCGGTTTGCAGCGGGAGGGGCTTCCTTATCGCGGCTTCCTTTACTTCGGGCTGATGCTGACGCCGGAGGGTCCGAAGGTGATCGAGTACAACTGCCGTTTTGGAGATCCGGAGTGCCAGGCGGTGATGCCTTTGGTGAAAGGAGATCTGGCGGAATATTGCCTGGGAGGGGCGAAGGGCCAACTCGATCCGACAAGGATTTCCTTCGATGAAGGTTGGAGCGTCTGTGTGGTGGTGGCTTCGGCGGGATATCCTGACAGCTCGCGGAGCGGGGATGTGATTTCCGGCACGGAGGACGTGGGCGAGGCTCGCGTCTATCATGCCGGGACGAAAAAGAACCGCTCCGGCCAGTGGGAAACCAACGGAGGGCGGGTGCTGGCGGTGGTCTCAACGGCTGCGGATCGCGAGTCGGCGGTGAGCGCGGCGCATGCGGCGGCCGATAAGATTCACTTCGATGGCTTGCAACGCCGTCGCGATATCGGAATCCTCCACTTCGAAGGGACATGAGCCGGTTTTTGGGAAAGGACGAGATGGAGGCGGGCATCGCCAAGCTGGCGGAGCAGATCCAGGCGAGGGCCTGTGGCGGGCCGTTCGCTCTGATCGGCATTCGTAGCCGTGGTGAC
This sequence comes from Haloferula sp., assembly GCF_049672945.1. Taxonomy (NCBI): domain Bacteria; kingdom Pseudomonadati; phylum Verrucomicrobiota; class Verrucomicrobiia; order Verrucomicrobiales; family Verrucomicrobiaceae; genus Haloferula; species Haloferula sp. Next base: position 53,845 of record NZ_JBATWY010000144.1, read on the forward strand.
GAGGTGGCCGAGCGGGTGAGGAAACTGCTGGTGGAGGCGGGCTGCGTTCCAGACTATGGGGTGTTGGATATTTCGCTCTATCGGGATGACTTCGAGCACCTTCACGAGAATCCGAAGCTCCAGGGCAGTGAGATTGATTTTCCGTTAGAGGGGGCCAATCTGGTTCTGGTTGATGATGTGCTTTTCACGGGTCGGACGATCCGGGCGGCGCTCGATGCGCTTTCTGACTACGGTCGGCCGGGAAAAGTCGAGTTGGCGGTGCTGATTGATCGAGGTCACCGCGAACTGCCGATTCAGCCGGACTATGTCGGCATCGTTTTGGAGACGGCGCGGAGAGATCACGTTTATGTTTCGCTCGAAGCGACCGACGGAGAGGACAAGATTGAGATCAAGGACGCATCGTGAGCCCCTTACCCAAAAAGAAGAAGACGGCTGAGGAGCTCGCGGCGCTGCGTGAGTCATTGGGGATTTCTTCTGACGGTCCGCCCCCGGATGCCCCCGGCGTGATGGGTTCGGGCAATTTGGAGGCAGCTGTTCCGCGACCTCCGACGGAAAAGCCTGTCGAGACGCCGGTCGAATCAAAGCCTTTGCCTGCTGCCAGGATTGCGCAGGAGAAGCCTGAAGAACCGGAGGCGCGGATCGAGAAATCTGAGCCGGTCGAGAAGGTTGAGCGGGTGGAGGTGAGTGGAAAGCCGAGTCAGGCGCCGGTGGTGCTGGAGCCTGCTGAGGAAGAAGTTGAAGCCAGGGCGAAGCCGGTGAAATCGCTGAGGAAGTCCGAGCGTTTGCCTGCCGACAAGCCGAAGAAAGTCAGGTCGAGGGAATCCGGCAAGTTGCCGACCCGTGGGCGTCGCGAAGCAGAGCGGAGTCGAGAAAGCCCGGCGGCAAACGTGAGCTCTGGAAGGAGTGGGAAACTACCGACGCGAAAGCACAGCGATGAGGAACTGGCGAGGCTGCGCCGGGCCCCGCTGCCGGGTGTGGAAGCTCCAGCGGTGCATCTGGCCAACCAAACGGCGGGCCCGCTGGCGCTGGTTGCCATCTACGGTGTTGGTTTTTTGTTGCTGGTCCTCGCGATGCTGGGCGGGATTGCAGGTGGGATGTCGCGTTTCGATCTGCCTTTCGAGTGGCTGCAGGATGCGGTCGTGTTGCCCCATTATCGCATGATCCTTTTCGGCGTCATGAGCGGAGGAGTGGGCGTGATGCTGATTGGAGCGGCGTGGATTTTCTTCAAGAAACCGATCTCCCAATATCATGCCGCGATCCTCACGATCATCGCGGTGCTTGTTCTTGTCTTCGGAACCCTCTATTTCTTCCCCGGACTCCATGGCGCGTAAGGACCTTCTCGACCTCGCCTCGCTGGAACGCGAGGAAATCGATCTGTTGCTCGATCAGGCCGTGCCGTTCAAGGAACTCTTCACGCGGTCGGTGAAGAAAGTGCCGGCTCTGAAGGGAAAGTCGGTGCTGATGCTCTTCTACGAACCCTCGACCCGGACGCATTCGTCTTTCGAAGTCGCGGCGAAGCGGCTGTCGGCGGATGTGACGAACTTCGACGTGCCCCATTCCTCGGTGGTGAAGGGGGAATCGGTGCGCGAGACGGTGGAAACCCTGCAGGCGATGAGGACGGACTATATCGTCGTCCGGCATGGACGGAGTGGGCTTCCCGGAATGATCGCCCGACAGACCAAGGCGAGTGTGATCAATGCCGGTGACGGTGCGCATGCCCACCCGACGCAGGGTTTGTTAGATGCCTTCACGCTGAAGGAGGTCTTTCCTGAACCGGCTGGAAAGAGGGTGCTGATCATTGGCGATATTCTGCATAGTCGGGTGGCGCGATCGACGACCAAGGTGCTGCGCGTGCTTGGTGTGGAAGTGGCGCATCTCGGGCCGGGTTCGCTGGTTCCGAAATGCGGGGCGGATGGGGTGACGCGCTTCACCGACTACGATGAAGCGATGAAGTGGAAGCCGGATGTGGTCTATCTTCTGAGAGTTCAGATGGAACGTCAGGATGTGCAGTTTTTTCCGAGTCTACGTGAGTATCACAAGGTTTATGGAGTGACTTGTGAGAGGTTGAAGCGGCTCGAAGGTGAAGGAACGTATCTGATGCATCCGGGTCCGGTGAATCGTGGGGTGGAGCTTTGCGACGAGGCGATGGACTACGGCCGGAGCCTGATCAATACGCAGGTCGAGAATGGCATCGCGGTGAGGATGGCAGTGCTCTACTGGCTGAAGCCGGTGACGGGGTGAATCTGGAGACGGAGTTTTTGAAGTCCGTTGTGCTTGGTTCGTAGTGGGGGATCGTTTGAGAAGGTTCGGTCTCATTTGGTGAGGCGAAAGGACTTGCAAAGTCCTTCTCCATATTTGGTCTAAGAAAGTGGGATTTTAGGTGTCACAATACCGGGGTCTTGGGTCAATGTGATTGGGTAGTCTTCCGTTTTTAATATGAGAACTGTGTTTGTTTCAATCTGGGTGGTCTTGTGTTTGAGTCTTGGCGTGACCAGTGCCGCCTCGAGAGAGGCGGAGTGGAAAAAGGTCGACGAAGCTCGGGAGAAGGATCAGCCGAAGACGGAAATCGAGCTGCTGGGAGAGATTGAAAAGGCGGCATTCGCGGATGAGGCGTGGGGTGAGGGCGCTCGTGCCATGGCGCGTCGGATCCTGTTGGAAGGAGTGATTGAGGGAAGCCCGGCGGCGTCGGTGAAACTGCTGGATGAGCAGATGGAAAAAGCGCCGGTGCCGGCCCGGGCAGTGTTGCGAGCGCTTTCGGCGCATTGGTTGTTTTCCTACTACCGAGAGAACCAGTGGCGCTTCATGCAGCGGTCGGCGACGGCTGGGCCTCCGGGTGAGGATTTCGAGAGCTGGGACTTGGCGCGGATCCTGAGCGAGATCGATCGCCGTTTTCAGGTCTCACTGGAAGATCAAGCGGAGCTGAAAAAGATGCCGGTGGGGGAATTCAGCGAGCTGATCGTTGGTGGAGATTTTGATAAGGCTTACAGACCGACAATCTTCGATTTCCTGGCGCATCAGGCGCTCGATTTCTACGCGATGGAGCAAGTGGCGGTATCGAAGCCGGCGGATGCGTTCGAAGTGGAAGCCGGCGGTCCGGCACTGGGATCGGTGGAGGGATTCATGAATTGGAAGCCGGAGACTGCGGAGGTGGATTCACCGAAGTTGCGGGCAGTGGAATTGCTTCAGAGTCTGTTGGCGTTCCATCAGGACGACGAAGATCAGTCGGCGTTTCTTTATAATGATCTGGTCCGGCTGCGCTGGGCGGGTCAGGCCGCGGTCGGTGCGGAGAAGGACGCACGTTTCAAGAAAGCACTGAGAGAATATGTCGAGAAATGTGCGGATTCGCCGCTGAGTGCCTGGGCGCGGCTGACGTTGGCGGATGATTTGAAGAAAGACGGTGAACTGAAGGAGGCTCACGCGGTGTTGAAGGCGGGTGCGGAGGCGTTTCCGGAACATCCATTCGGTAAGACCTGTCGCAGCCAGATGCTTGATCTGGAAGAACCGCTGCTGACGCTGACCGCCGAGTCTCAATGGACACCGGCGACGGAAGAAATCCGGGTGCAACACCGGAATTTGAATCGGGTGTGGTTCCGGCTCTATTCAATGCCATTTTCGGCAGACAAGAAGACCCTTGGAGCCGATCCGGTGCCGGATCGAAATGGAGGATTGCAGCGTTTGTTGGAGCGCGAGGCTGTTAGAGCATGGTCGGAAGAGTTGCCTGATGATGGGGACTACAAGTCCCGTACTTCATGGCTGAAAGTGCCCGAGGATCTGCCGGCCGGATACCACGTGCTGGTCGCCAGCGGGCGTGAGGACTTTTCTGAAAAGGACAACGCACTGGCGCTGAGCGGCGTGCACGTGACGACGCTGGCGATGACGGCGGGTATTGACGAAGGAAAGCGCGTCGAAGGCTTCGTCGTCGATGCCGTGAGCGGAGCGCCGCAGGAAGGTGTCGAGGTGGAGATCTGGTTTTCGCTGCATGTTGGCTTGCACAGAAAATCGGGGAAAACGGATGAAGAAGGGAGGTTTTCGGTCGCGAAGCCGAAGAACTTGAATCACTTCATGGCGGTGGCAAGTCGTGGTCTGGAGCGTGCGGTGGTCCGGGCCTGGGGTGGCCACAGCCGAGGAAATACCCAGTCCTATGATGCAGTGACCTTCTTCACGGATCGGGCGATCTATCGGCCGGGGCAGACGGTGCATTTCAAGGGGATCCTGAGTCGGGTCGACCGGGAAAAGGGAAAATATGAGGTGATCAAGGAGCGGGCGGGTTCGGTGATTTTGCGTGATCCGAATGGCAAGGCAGTCGGCAAGGTGGAGGTGCAGAGCAACGAACGAGGATCGTTCGCGGGGACCTTCACGGCACCGGAAGGCTCGGTGCTGGGGGTGTGCCGCTTGTCGTTCGATGGGATCAGCGGTCAGGCGAACTTCCGGGTGGAGGAATACAAGCGTCCGAAGTTTTTCAGTGAAGTGAAGCCGCCGGAAGAAGCGGCGGTGCTTGGCAAGGAAGTCCGGGTCAAGGCGCGGGCGGAGGCCTACACCGGGGCGGCGATCGATGGGGCGAAGGTCGAATGGCGGGTGACGCGTGCGACGCGCTTTCCCTCATGGCTGCGTTTTTGCTGGTGGTATTTCCCGCCAATTAGCGAGGTAGAGGAAATCGCGCACGGCACGGCCGAGACCGATGCGAATGGTGAGCTGGTGATCGCTTTCGAGGCGAAGCCGGACCGCTCGGTGCCGGAGAATGTCGAGCCGGTGTTCAACTTCGAAGTGACGGTCGATGTGACCGACGGCACGGGCGAAACGCGCTCGGCGACGCGGAATGTCTCGGTGGGCTACACAAGTCTGCGGGCGAGTGTGATGGCGGCCGACTGGCTGGTGGCGGGGAAGGAACTGGAGTTCGAGCTGCGGACGGATTCGCACGATGGGGAACCGCGTTCGGCGGAAGGGGTGCTGAAGATTCACAAGCTGAAGGAGCCGGAGAAGACGCCGCGGCCGGACTTCAATGGCGGCGGGCGTTACTATGGTGGACCGCCGCAAGAAGAGGACGGCAGGCCTTCGCCGGATCCGAACCATTGGGAGCCCGGCGAGGTGGTGGCAGAGCTTCCGGTGAAGACCGATGAGAAGGGCGAGGCGGTGGTGAAACACACCTTGGGGGCCGGGGCCTATCGTTTGATTTTTGAAACGAAGGATGCCGGTGGGAAAGAGGTGAAGGGACTGGACGGGATTGAAGTGCTTGATCCGGAAGGGAGCGTTTTTCCGACGAAGATGCCGTTTTTCACCACGAGTCCGGCGTGGCAGTTGGAGCCGGGGAAAACATTCGAGTTACTCTGGGGCAGCGGTCACGAGGAGGCACGTGCTTGCGTCGAATTCTGGTTCGATGGGGATCTCTTGAAACGCGAGTGGTCGAAGCCGGAGCGGACGCAGCAGGTGTTTTCGATCCCGATTGAAGAGCGCTTCCGCGGTGGACTGACCGTGGCGGTGTGGCAGGTGACCGAGAACCGGCTGCACCGAATGCAGCGACAGGTCGTGGTTCCGTGGTCCAACAAGGAGCTCACTATGACCTGGGAGCATCTGGTGTCGAAGTTGGAGCCTGGCTCGAAGGAAAGCTGGACGGCGGTGATTTCCGGGCCGGACGGCGAGGCGATGGCGGCGGAGATGGTGGGGACGCTCTACGATGCTTCACTGGATGCTTTCGCACCGCACTCGTTCCGGACGCTGGCGGGGATGCTGAGAAAGGAATATTCGCCCTACAACGGCTCTCAGTTCAGCAGCTCTGCCCAACAGTTGCGTCAGTTAGAGAGTTTTGATCGCAGTGCGCGTTTCGGCTTGGGGAGGATGTTCGGTGAGTTCCGGCCGGATCTGCATTTCTCGATGGGGAGATACTATTTGGGTCGGAGCGGCGGGTTGGCTGGAGTTAGGACTTTGGAGGGTGCGGCGATGGCCGATGCCTTTGCGGCACCGGCTGACGGGCCGGTGCCAATGGCGAAGGCACAAGCTTCCGCGGTAGAAGGTTTGGATCTCGGCGAACTTCAACGAGACAAAGTCGGAGGTGCGCCCGATCTGGCCGAAGTTTCGGTCAGGACGAACCTTCAGGAGACGGCATTCTTTTTTCCACAACTGACAAGTGGCGAGGACGGCAAGGTGCGGATGACTTTCACGATGCCGGAAGCGCTGACGAAGTGGCGCTTCATCGGGATGGCGCACGATGCCGACTTCAGGTCGGGGTTGTTAGATGGGGAAACGGTCACCTCGAAGGACCTGATGGTACAACCGAATCCACCGCGCTTCCTGCGCGAAGGCGATGAGCTGTATTTCACCGTCAAGGTGAGCAATCAGAGTGATGAAGAGCAGGGTGGAGTGGCGCGGCTGTCGCTGGCCGATGCGGCGACCGATGAAGATGTGACCGCATCGCTCGGTGTCGATGTGTCCGAGCAGTCCTTCACGGTGCCGGCGAAGCAGAGTCGGACGCTGAAGTGGAAGCTGTCGGTGCCGGATGGCGCGGGCTTTCTGAAATACAAGGCAGTGGCATCGAGTGGGAAGCTGAGCGATGGTGAGGAAGGCTGGTTGCCGGTGATTTCGAAGAGGATTCTGGTGACGGAGTCGATGGCCTTGCCGATCCGCGATGCGGTGACCAAGGAGTTCGAGTTTACGAAGTTGCTCGAAAGCGGTGGCTCGGAGACCCTGGACAACCGCTTTCTGCATGTGCAGGTGGTTTCCCAGCCGGCCTGGTATGCGGTGATGGCGCTGCCTTATCTGATGGAGTTCCCGCACGAGTGTTCGGAGCAGACTTTCAATCGCTACTATGCGAACGCGCTCGGTGAGAAGATCGCCGGTTCGGATCCGAAGATGCGGCGGATCTTTGATCAGTGGAAGCGGGAGGGCGGCGATACTCTGGACAGCCCCTTGATGAAAAATCAGGACCTCAAAGGCATTTTGTTGGAAGAGACACCGTGGCTGGCCGAGGCGAACAGCGAGTCGGCGGCGCGACGCCGGGTGGGTTTGCTTTTCGATGAGAACCACATGGATACGGAACTGCAGAAGGCGTTGCAGAAACTGGTTCAGATGCAGGGTGGCGATGGCTTGTGGCCGTGGTTCCCGGGCGGGATGGGAAATGAATACATCACGCTTTATATCACGACCGGGTTTGCGCGTCTGCGGGAGCTCGGAGTGGAGACGGACATCACCCCAGCCCTGCGCTCATTGCCGGCCTTGGACCGGAAATTGACCGAGCGCTATGAGCGGCTGAGAAGCGACGATCACCTGAAGAATCATAACGTCGATCCCTGGGTGGCTCACCATCTTTATACTCGTAGCTTCTTTCTCAAGGATGTGGCGCTGCAAGGTGAGAACAAGGTCGCCTTCGACTACTTTGCCGGTCAGTTGCGCAAGTGGTGGACGGATCTCGGAAGCCGAATGTCGCGTGCTCATGCGGCGCTCGCCCTCCATCGGGTGGGCGATAAGGAGGTGCCTGAGTTGGTAACACGTTCTTTGAAAGAGAATGCCAAGGTCACGGAGGAATTGGGAATGTTCTGGAATGACAGCGAGGGAGCAGGCTGGTGGTGGTGGCAGGCACCGATCGAGACGCAGGCGATGATGATCGAGGCCTTCCGCGAGATTGATGAGGATGAAGAGGCGGTCGAGGATTGCCAGGTGTGGCTGATCAAGCAGAAGCAGGTGAGCGATTGGAAAACGACCAAGGCGACGGCGGATGCGGTGTATGCGCTGCTGATGGGCGGGCGGAACCTGTTGGCTTCTGATGCCTTGTTAGAAATTTCGCTCGGCGGGGTGAGCGTCGAGCCGGAAGGCGTGGAGGCCGGGACGGGGATGTATCAGGCGCGGTTCGTCGCTGATGAGGTTTTGCCGGAGCTGGGGAATATCGAGTTGAAGAAAAGCGATGAAGGCGTGAGCTGGGCGAGCGTGCACTGGCAGTATCTCGAGGACATGGCGAAAGTGACTTCGGACGATGGCACCGAGTTGCAGCTGGAGAAGTCGCTTTTCTTGAAAAAGAACAGCGACAAGGGTCAGGTGCTGGTGCCTGTTGAAGGTCCGGTGAAGGTTGGGGACGAGTTGGTGACCCGGGTGGTTCTGAAGAACGATCGGGCGATGGAGTTCGTGCATTTGAAGGACCTGCGTGGCAGCGGGACAGAGCCAGTCAATGTGCTGAGCGGCTATCGCTGGCAGGATGGCTTCGGCTACTACGAAGTGACGCGGGATACGGCGAGCCACTTCTTCATCGATCGGTTGCCACCGGGGACGCATGTCTTTGAGACGAGCGTGCGGGTCCAGCATGCGGGGGAGTATCAGACGGGGATTGCCGAGATTCGCTGCATGTATGCGCCCGAGTTTGCGGCGCACAGCGCGAGTGTGGAGATTGTGGCGGAGTGAGGGTTCGCCAAAGTCTGGCGAACCAATTTGGCAACATGACCGGGACGGTCATGCCACGGCTGGCGGACCCGGCAGGAATCGAACCTGCATCTGCGGCTTCGGAGGCCGCCATTCTATCCGTTGAAATACGGGTCCCGAATGCCTGTGCCCGGCTTGGCCGGGTGGGCCGGAGTGTTACGGGGAGTCGGCGGGGTTGGCAAGGAGAACTGTGGGCAATACTGCCAACGAAATCGGCGGACTAGGAGGTCCGCCGATCCGTTCGCAAGCCGGGAGGTTTGCGCGATTCTGAGAGGCTTAGCGGAAGAATCCGTTGAGGGCTTCGGTGACGGCGGCATTGATGTTTGCCTGGCGCGCCGATGCGGAGCTGCTGGTGTAGATGTCGCGGGTGGCGTGGCCGCGATAGACGAGTTCGTTGGTTCTGGCATCGATGACGTCGACCACGATGGTGCCGGATTCGAAGGCGTCCGGGCGGTTGTTTTTGACGACGCCGAGGGTTTGAGCCTTGTCGACGATGGAATCGGAATCACGTCCGTAGCCGAAGTAGTCATCAAACGCGATCGTCGAGTAGTTGTTCTGCACGAGAACGAGGTAGCCAACGATCAGATCGGCGGAGCCGTCGGTGACGGTGAGATGGTTGGCGCGGAAGTTTGAGGCGAGCGATTTCTGAATCATCCGGTTGGCGCTTGCCTGATTGGGAAACTCTTTGTCGTAGGTGGGTTCCTTGTCGATGGTAACGAGACGGGCGGAAGTGTATCCCTTGCTGGTGCCCTTCGGCATTTCCACGGAGGAGCAGGAAACGGCGGCGAAGGCGAGGGTGGCGAGTGCGATTCTAGCGATCATGGATTCAGTAATACGAGTTTGAGATTTACGGGTTAGAGATTTCGGCATTGGCCCGATCGAGGGCGGCCTTGATGAAGCCGGCGAAGAGCGGATGGGGCTTGTTCGGCTTCGAGCGAAACTCAGGATGGAACTGGGCGGCAAGATAAAAGGGGTGATTGGGGACCTCGATGATCTCGACGAGGCCTTCGTTGGCAGATACTGAGGAGATGACGAGACCTCCCTCTTGAAGCTTGTCCTGATAGTCGGAGTTGAACTCGTAGCGGTGACGATGCCTTTCATGAATCCGGTCGGCGCCTCCATAGAGATCCGAGGCTCTGGTTCCGGCGAAGAGGATGCTTTCACAGGAGCCGAGACGCATGGTGGCCCCCATGTCCTCGATTCCTTTCTGCTCTTCCTGAAGACAGATCACCGGGTCCTTGGCGTCCTTCTTGAATTCGGTGGAGTTGGCTTCGGTAAGACCGCAGACATTTCGTGCATATTCGATGGTGGCGATCTGCATGCCGAGACAGATGCCAAAGTAGGGGATGTTAGATTCACGGGCGTATTGGGCGGCGAGAATCTTGCCTTCGATCCCACGATCACCGAATCCGCCGGGAACGAGGATGCCATGAACGTGTCCGATCGATGCCGCAGCCCCGTTGTCCTCAATGGCCTCGGCCTCCACTCTGACGATATTGATTTCGGTATCGTGGTGAGCTCCGGCGTGAATCAGGGATTCATAGATGGATTTGTAGGCATCCTGCAGTTCGATGTACTTGCCGACCACGGCGATGGTGGTGCGGTGTTTCGGGTGGATGACGCGGTAGACGAACTTTTCCCACTCCTCGAGGGCGGGCGCCGGGGTGTCGCTGAGTCCGATCTTGTCGACAACCAGGCGGTCGATCTTGTCGCGACGCAGATCGATCGGGCATTCGTAGATGGTGTTGGCGACATCGCGGAAGGCGACGACGTTCTTGCGCTCGACATTGCAGAACATCGCGATCTTGCGGCGATTGTCTTCGTCGAGATCGGTTTCGGTGCGGCAGATGATGATGTCGGGCTGGATGCCGAGTTCCCGCAGCTTGGCCACGGATTGCTGGGTGGGCTTGGTTTTTGCCTCACCGGCAGCCTTGATGTAAGGAAGAAGGGTGACGTGGATGAAGCAGACGTTCTGCTTGCCGACTTCGAGCGCGTATTGACGAAGGGCTTCGATGAAGAGCAGGCCCTCCATGTCTCCGACGGTGCCGCCGATTTCGGTGATCAGCACGTCGACGTCGGGATTGTCGAGGGTGACCTGTTGCAGCCGGCTCTTGATCTCGTCGGTGACGTGGGGGATGAACTGGACGGTCTTGCCCAGGTACTCACCGCGGCGTTCCTTCTTGATCACCGAATCAAAGACCTGACCGGAGGTGAGGTTGTTCATCTGGGAGAGCACTCCTGAGGTGAAGCGCTCGTAGTGTCCGAGATCGAGGTCGGTTTCGGCACCGTCGTCGAGGACATAGACCTCGCCGTGTTGATAGGGCGACATGGTGCCCGGGTCGACGTTGAGGTAGGGGTCGAACTTCTGCATCAGCACCTTGAGTCCCCGGTGTTCGAGCAGGGTTCCGATGGAAGCGGCGGCAAGACCTTTGCCGAGGGATGAGACGACGCCGCCGGTGACGAAGATGTATTTCATAAAAGTGCCGAGTGAGCAGTGATCAGTGTGAAGAGGAAGAGAGCAGTCGTTCGATTTCCCGGGCTTGCTCGGGAGTATCGACGCCGGGTGAGGTGTCGGTCGTTGTTAGAACCTTGATTGATGCTCCGTTTTCGAGAGCGCGGAGTTGTTCGAGCGATTCCGCTTGCTCAAGAGGTGAAGGAGGCCAGGTGACAAAGCGTTCGAGGAAGGTCCTGCGGTAGGCGTAGATCCCTTTGTGTCTGAGGACGGGCAGGTCCTGAACCGGATTGCGGAAAAAGGGAAGCGGTGATCGGGAAAAATACAGCGCGCGTCCATCGAGGGTGGTGACGACTTTAACGACGTTGGGATCGTTGACGGCGGGGTCGGCCGGGTCGAGCGGATTGGCGGCGGTCGCCATGTCGAGATCGGGCTCGTTTGCCATGGTGGCGGCGAGTTCGTCGATGAGTTCGGGATCGATGAGCGGTTCGTCGCCCTGGATATTGACCACGTGGGTGGTGCCGGGGAGGGAAGCGATCGCTTCGGCGATGCGGTCCGTTCCGGTGGGATGCTCGCTGGAAGTCATCACGGCACGAGCACCGAAAGCCTCGGCAGCGCTGAAGATACGTTCGTCATCGGTGGCGATGAGCAAGTCATCGAGCCTCATGCACCGGGAGCATCGTTCCCAGACGTGCTGGATGAGGGGCTTTCCGGCGATGAGATGAAGGGGCTTTCCGGGGAAGCGTGAGGACCCCCAGCGGGCTGGGAGAATGCCGGTAATGTGGATGCCGCTCGGGTTGGGACTCACGGGAAATGCGATGGCCGGAGACTAAGGGCCTCGCCAGCAAGGCGGCAAGGGCGGAACATGGATATTGCGCTTTAGTGTCCTGTCCACGTGCCATCGGACTCGAGAAAGCGAAGGGCCTTGTCGTAGGAGCAACCGGAAAGGAAGTGCTCAAGCCTCGGCGGGAGGCTGCCTTGGTGGGACTGATGCCAGCTGCTGATCTGTTCGGAGACCGTCTTCAATGCGCCCAAGTGGGCATCAGGATCACGATCGCGGAAAGCATGGTCGGCGATGACTTCGACACGACGCTGGAGAAGAGTGGCGAGGTCGGGATGGAGCATGGGGGGAGCTTGGTGGATCGGTGGGATGGGGCAAAGTTTTTTCAGGAGGGCAATTGGGAGATTGTTCCTGCGCACGGAACCGAGACCGAGCGGACGATCAATTATTCATCAAAAATTGAACCGCCAAGCCGCCAAGATCGCAAAGAATCTCCGACTATCATCCATGGATAGAATCCTCACCCAGCTCAAGGAGATCAAAACTTGGCGGCCTTTGCGCCTTGGCGGTGAAAGATTGGCTGAGTCTTCAATCCATCCGCTGAACTTTTCACTAGTGTAGAGGTCCTATTCATTGGGAATGAGTGGTCTGTTTTCGGGGAGCCGGCTGAAGCCAGCGCTCCTTGCCGTAATTCGGGCGTGGACGAATGAGGGGGCGAGTCTCTAGCGTGCGCCATGTTCATCGGAGCGATTGAGGTGCATTTCACGTGGATCGATTGGGTCGTCCTTTTTGGCTACCTCGGGATTTGCACGCTGGTTGGCCATTTGATGAGCGGCAAGCAGTCGACGATCCGGGATTTCTTTCTCGGCGGGCGTTCGCTGCCCTGGCAGGCGGTGAGTGGTTCGATCATCGCCACGGAGATCAGCGGCGTGACCTTTATCGGGGTGCCGGGCACCCTTTTTGCGTTGCAGGGCGACTTCACCTACCTCCAGTGGGCGATCGGGTCGATTCTGGCGAGGGTGCTTGTGGCGAAGTATCTGGTCCCCCTTTATTACGAACAGGAGATTTACAGTCCTTATGACTATATGGGTCGAAGACTCGGTCGTGGGGCGAAGAAAATCGCCACCGTGCTTTTCACGCTGGGTAGTATTCTTGGCCAGAGTGTGCGGGTGCTGGTGGCGGCGATTCCGCTAAAGGTGGTGACCGGGATGCCGATTGAGCTGAGCATTCTCATCATCGGCGTGTTCGCAATCGGGTGGACATTGATGGGGGGCATGCGGACGGTGATTTGGACCGATGTGATGCAGTTCGTCATCTTCGCATTCGGGGGACTGCTGGCGCTTGGATGGATCGTGGCCAATGTTCCCGGCGGTTGGGGTGGCTTTTGGCAGACGGCCGAAGGATTTGGCCGGACAAACGTCTGGGACTTCACTGCGGGCTTTGAAGCCGAGCTTCAATTCACCTTCTGGGTCGCGCTGTTCGCCGTTCCGTTCCAGAATTTTACCGCGTTCGGAGTCGATCAGCTCAATGCGCAGCGGATGTTCTGTTGTCGCGATGCGAAGCAGGCAGGGAAAGCGCTTCTCTACAGCTGCTTCGGCCAGATCCTGACCTTGCTGATGCTGCTGGTCGGCGCGGCACTTTTCGTCCATTACCACCAGAACCCTTTCACCCCAAGCGAAGCGGAACTGCTTCAGGTCAAGGATCACGTGATTGCCGGCAGCAATGTGCTGGAGCCCGGGAAGCACGACTACGTCTTTCCGATGTGGATCGTGACGGTGCTTCCAACCGGACTTAGTGGCTTGCTGCTGGCTGGGGTCTTTGCGGCGTCCATCTCCAGTCTCGATTCGATATTGGCGGCCTTGAGTCAGACCACGCTGTCGATGATCTACCATCCGGAGCACCGCAGCGACGAGGAACTTGAGAAGATGAACCTCGTTAGGAAGTCTCGAATGCTCGTGATCTTCTGGGGGCTGTTGCTGACGGGCTTCACCTTGCTGCTGAATATCGCACGCGAAGGGATCCCGATCCTACCCCTGGCCTTTGGCATGACCAGCTACACGGTTGGACCCCTTCTTGGATTGATGGTCTGCGCGATGTTGGGAAGGGGGAGCATCCGAGGATTGTTTGTCGGATCGCTGCTCTCGTTTCTACTCGTCGCGTTCATTCGTCCTGACTTCTGGGTGCTCGCGGGCAAGGCAGGAATGCCGCTGGAGTGGCTTGGGATGTTTGGCACCTTCAAGCCGGAGGCACTGGCTGAGGGCGCCGTCGACTCGATCTGGTGCTACGTCTGGGCATGGCCCGTCACGGCAATCCTCACTTTCCTGTGTGGATGGGTGCCTGGTAAGGCGGGTTACAAAATTGACACAAGCTCAGGACCCGATTCAGGGTCCAGAACCGCTTGATTTATAGGAAGAAAGGCCTGAATCCATCAGCACTGGATTCGATTTAGTTCGGCAAATTGAAGCATCTCCAAGGTCAAGTTTTTAAAAAAACAAACCGTGGAACACTTGTGGAATGAGGCTGACGGGCGCTGATTGTTAGGTCGGATTGAAATGGGTTCCCACCAAGTGCTCCGAGCTTTTACACCTTAGCCCGTCGCAGGAATCAGTGTGGTTGATCTGATTCGGGGGCCGGCAAAACAAAAAATTTACGAGCAAGACAAACATGGAAACGGTGGCTGGATGGGGGGATTCAGAGAGCAATGGCGAGGAGCATGGAGATGCGGTCAATGGCGTTGGTGGATGCTGGCAACGGGCCTGTCGCGAACTGAGTGGCCTGGTCAGCAGGGATGCCTTCGAGCGATGGTTCAGCGCAGCTAGTCTGCAGTCTGTCGAGGACCGGGTGGCGGCCGTGGGGGTGCCGAATGAGATCCATCAGGTTTGGATTGAGACCAACTACCTCAGTGAGCTCAAGGTGGCGGTCAACCGGGCACTGCCAGACGTCACCGAGGTGAAGTTGGTGATCAATGAGATCAGCAAGAAAGCCCCTTCAGCATGCAACGGCAGCAACGGCAGCAACGGAGAGAAGGATGATTTCTTTCCTGAGACGATCGCGGAGTTGGATAGCGCCGACGAACTAGGCTTCGGGAAACGTCTCAAGTCCTCGGGGCTCAACCCGCAAAACGCCTTCGATTCTTTCGTAGTCGGAGCGAACAGCCAGTTCGCCCATGCGGCGTGTGAGGCGGTGGCAAAGGGCAAGGGCAAGGGCTACAATCCGCTCTTCATTCATGGCGGACCTGGCCTTGGCAAAACCCACCTGATGCAGGCGATCGGTCAGGAATGGCTACGGCGCACCGGGCATTCCAAGGTCGTTTACCTGACCTGCGAAAAGTTCACCAACGAGTTCATCGATGCGGTTCGCAAGGGAGACCTCGAGCGTTTCCGTCGCCGCTATCGCTCGGCGGAAGTGATGTTGATCGATGACATCCAGTTCCTCGGCAACAAGGACCGGACCCAGGAAGAGTTCTTCCATACTTTCAACACGCTGCTCGACGGGCATTGCCAGGTTGTCCTGACAAGCGACCGGCCTGCCAGTGAGATCAAGAACCTCGAGCCACGTCTGGTTTCCCGCTTCGAGTGTGGATTAACCGTCGAGCTGCAGGCTCCGGCACTTGAGACCCGGCTTGCCATCCTCCGGCGCAAGGTTGAGGAGTGGAAGATTCAGGTCGATGAGGAGATCATTCGCATGCTCGCCGAACGTATCCGCAGCAATGTCCGGCGTCTTGAAGGAGGCCTCATGAGGGTCGGAACCTTCGCTTCCTTGGCGGGTGAGAGAGTGACCTTGGAGAAGGTCGAGCATCTGCTGCGCGATCTTCTGAGGGAGGAAAATGGCAAGCAGGTGACCTTGGATGCCATTCAGCGCACCGTCGCCGAGCACTTCGATCTCCGGCTGGCCGACATGACCAGCCGCCGCCGCCCGGCGAGTATCGCTGGGCCACGCCAGATCGCCATGTATCTGAGCCGGACGATGACCAAGTCCTCCTTGGTGGAGATTGGAGAGGCTTTCGGCGGTCGGGATCACGGCACAGTGATCCACGCCGTCAAGAAGGTGAAGGAGCGGATCGAGGTCGATACCGAGATCAACGATCGGATCCAGCGAATCGTGGGGGATCTCAGACGCTGAGGAGCTTGCAAAAGTTTTTAAAATTCAGTGACTACCGCTGGATTGGTGGCGGTGATTCCCGCTGGATCGGTGATATACGCGATCTGGGAGAAACGGGGCTTGCCAAGCCTTCGCAAAAGCAGTGAGCATCGCGGCAGCAAATTTGCCAAATGAAGTTCAGTATTTCCAAGGAGGCACTCCTCGACGGCCTGCAAAAGGTCCAGCACGTCGTCAGCACGCGTACCACGCTCCCCATTCTTTCCAATGTCCTGCTGGTCGCGGAGGATGGGAAGCTGACATTGACGACGACCGATCTCGACGTGGGCATCACCGGCTCTGTTGAGGCGAAGGTCGACAAGCCGGGCGCGACCACCTTGCCGGCCAAGAAACTGGTGAACATCATTCGCGAGCTTCCTGCCAGCGAAGTGGAGATTTCAGTCGATGCCAAGAACGTGGCTTCGATCCAGTGTGGACCTTCCTTCTTCAAAATCATCGGTCTCGGGCAGGATGACTTCCCCCCCTTGCCGGACTTTGAAGGAGCCAAGGAATACCGCATTCCCCAGGAGTTGCTGCGCAATGGGCTGAAGAAGACCGTCTATGCGATTTCCACCGATGAGACACGTTACGTGCTCAACGGCATCTACACTTCGTTCCGCGAGGGGAAGCTGACTTTGGTGGCGACGGATGGTCGTCGTCTGGCGATGATCGAGAACGATCTGGATTTCCCGTCGAGCCAGGAAGTCGATGTGATCGTCCCAACCAAGGCTGTGCAGGAGCTTTTGCGTTTGCTTGGAGATAGTGGTGAAGTGCTGGTCCGATTGAGCGGCAGTCAGATTTCGTTTGCGATTGGCGAGCACCTGTTGGTCAGCAAACTGATCGAAGGAAACTATCCGAACTATCGTCAGGTCATTCCGGGTGATTCGAGTGAACGGGTGGAGCTGCCACGCGAGGCGATGCTTGAAACCGTGCGTCGTGTTTCGCTTCTTTCCTCCGACAAATCGAATTCGGTCAAGCTGGTCTTCAGCAACAACAAGGTCGAGGTGACCGCCAATTCGCCGGATGTCGGAGAAGCTCGTGAAATCCTTGAGGTTCCCTATGACGGCAAGGACCTTCAAATTGCTTTCAATCCGGAGTTCCTCAAAGCACCTCTTCAGAATCTTAGCGAGGAGACGGTTTACCTGGATCTGATCGATGAGATGAGTCCCGGCGTGGTGCGCATCGAGGGAACGTTTCTCTACGTGATCATGCCGATGCGGGTGACTGGGTGAGGCAAGGAGCGGGGACTTGCAGTCCCCTGAGGTGATGAGTTGGACGCCGTGAGACTTTGTTGCTGCCTAGCGACTGAAGTCGCTGCTCCTTGATTATGCCAGGCAGCCTGGACAGTTCTGCACGAAATGACCGGGCTCGATCTCGGTCAGTTCTGGCGGGTGGTCCGTGATGCAGAGCTCGGCATTGCCAATCCGGTTCCTTTCGCGGAAAGCACAGCCAAGAGGTGGATGGGTGGTGTCCGGTGGCAGTCCGGGAATCGTGTAGAGTTCCTCGCCTTTCTCATGGCGTGCCGGGATGCTCTGCAGTAGCGAACGGGTGTAGGCATGGAGGGGATTGCGGAAGAGCTCCGCCTTGGTCGTGCTCTCGACGATCCGGCCGGCATACATCACACTGACGTGGTCGCAGACTTGAGCCACGACTTCGAGATCGTGGGTGATGAAGACGACGGCAGTGCCGAGTTTCTGCTGACGATCGCGAATCAGGTCGAGGACTTGCTTTTGAACGGTGACATCCAGAGCGGTGGTCGGCTCGTCGCAGATGAGGAGCTCGGGCCGGGTAATCAGCGACATGGCGATCATCACTCGCTGGCGCATGCCGCCGGAAAATTCGTGCGGGTAGGCGGCGATGCGTTTCTCGGGATCGGGGATGCCGACTTCGGCAAGGGCTTCGATCGCCAGAGACTCGGCCTCCTTTCCTCGAATGCCTTCGTGAATCCTGAGCGGCTCGGTGATTTGGTCGCGGATCCGCATGTAGGGATTGAGCGAGGTCATCGGATCCTGGAAAATCATTGAGATCCGCTTGCCACGAATCTTCATGAGTTCCCGATCGGAAATCTGGAGCAGGTCCATGCCGTCAAAGACCGCTTTGCCGGAGTGAATGCGGCCGGGCGGCATCGGGATCAGGCCAAGCAGCGAATAGCAGGTGACGGATTTCCCCGAGCCTGATTCGCCAACGATGCCGTGGGTCTCGCCGGCTTCGACCGAAAACGAGACATCTTCAACCGCGTGGACGATGCCGTTGCGGGTGTGAAAGCGGGTGGTGAGGTTACTGACGTCGAGAAGCGGCATGGACCGGTATTTCTGTGTTTCGGGAGAACGAAGGGGAAGCCTTACTCCCGATCGGGATGCGATGCGGGTTTACTTGGTGAAATCCAAATCTCTGCGGCGGCGTGAACGAACCGAGAAGATCACCGGGATGGCGGGTGCCGGATGGGCTTCGCGGAGGCGGTTGCCGAGGTACTGTTCGTAGCTCTTGTTCATCATCTGCTTGTCGTTGACGAAAAGGACGAAGGTCGGCACCGGGATGATCGGATAGCGTTCGTTGACTGCGGTCGTGGCGTAAAAGAGTTTCAGGCGCTTGGTTCCCCGACCCACGGTGGGTGGCGGGTTTTTCTGGAAAGCCTCCTTGAGCATCCGGTTGAGGACACCGGTGCTTGGAACATTCTGGGCACTCTTGCGAATGGACAGGGTTTCTCTCAGCACTTCATGAACGGCCTTGCCCTCCTTGGCCGAAACACAAACGAAGGGCGCGTAGTGAAGAAAGAAGAGCTCGCGGCGGACCTGCTCTTCCGCTTCCTTTTTGCGCTCGCGCATCGAGGCTCCTGGATGAAAGAGATCGAACTTGTTGAGAACAATCAGGCAGGGCTTTTGCTCGTTGACGATCAACTGCGCGATCTTCCGATCCTGCGCGCTGACGCCGGCGGCCAAGTCGATCACCAACAGGCAAAGGTCGGCGCGGCGGATGGCCTTTTCGGAGCGCATTGCCGAGAAGACTTCCACAGAGCTGTCCCGTTTGGCGCGAGGTCGGAGACCGGCGGTGTCGACGAGGGTAAAGCGTTCGCCTTCGAAATCGTAGGGGATGTCGAGCGCGTCGCGGGTGGTGCCGGCGATGTCGGAAACAATGGTGCGCTCGTCTTCGAGAATCGCATTGATCAGCGAAGATTTGCCGGCGTTGGGTTTGCCGACGATGGCCAGCTGAATGCCGCGGACCTCGGCTTCCTCGACCGCGACCTCGATCTCTCCTGCGAGCGGTGCGATATGATCATCGATGGCTCCGACCAGCCGGTCAAAGCCCCGGCCATGTTCCGCGGAAATCGCGATGCCCTCTCCAAGACCCAGTCGACTCATGTCGGCGAAGGAATTCTCGTGCTTCTCGTGATCGACCTTGTTGAGGACGAGCAGGACGGGGGACTTGGCCTGCCGCAGCTTGCTGGAAAGGGCCGAATCGATGGTGGTGAGCCCTTCCTGGGCATCGACGACAAAGAGAATCAGATCCGCGGTATCGAGGGCGATGTCGGCTTCCAGTGAGACCTGGGCAGCGAAGCCGTCTTCGAGCGAAGCGCCGATGCCGCCGGTATCGACCAGGGTGCACGGGTGTTCCGTCGCCTTGCACGGAGCCGAAATGCGGTCGCGGGTGACACCGGGCTGGTCGTGCACGATGGCAATCCGGCGCTGGGCGAGCCGGTTAAAAATGGCGGATTTCCCGACGTTGGGGCGTCCGACGATGGCGACAGTGGGCATGGCCGAAGATTCGACCATGAGGGGCGATTAGGCGAGTGCAATTCTAGAGGGGAATTCTGACGATGGGGGTGTTGGTGATCAAACAGACGAGAGCGTGAACTTGGGAATCCGTGTTAGGGAAAGCTTGCGGTTGGGGGGTGGTCATTTCCATGCTGTGGGCATGAAGCCACGCCGTCAGGGTCGCGAAGCTCGTGAGAACCGTCATGTCCGTCCCCCCACGGAGATTGCGGTTCGTTCGCGCGATGAGGACGAGTTGATGGCGATCTTGGAAACGCGGCAGAAACCGCTGATTCTGGTGCTGGATTGTGTGCAGGATCCTCACAATTTAGGGGCGATTTTGAGAACCGCTGACGGTGCGGGGGTGGATGCGGTGGTGGCTCCGAAGGACAAGGCGGTGGGGATTACGGAGACGGTTCGGCGGGTTTCGGTCGGTGCGGCGGATCACGTGCCCTTTGTCCAGGTGACGAACCTGGCCCGTACGATGGAGCGACTCAAGGAGAAGGGAGTGTGGTTTGTGGGAACCTCGGACCGGGCAGAGAAGTCACTCTATGAGCTTGATCTCAAGGGTCCGCTGGCGATCGTGCTTGGAGCGGAGGAGAAGGGCATGCGGAGACTGACGGAGGAGAACTGCGATTTTCTGGCGATGATCCCAATGGCGGGAAAGATCGAGTGTCTCAACGTCTCGGTATCGGCCGGGGTTTGTCTTTTCGAAGCCGTGCGCCAGAGGTCGTTGCCATGAACGAACCGGTGCTCATTCTTTCCGATCTGCATTTGGGGCTTCCGGCATCGCGCATTTCTGCGGCCGAACAATTGCGTCCGCTGATCGAGGGGGCGGGCACGGTGATCTTCAATGGCGACACGTTCCAAGAGCTGGCCAAGGCGTATCGGCCTCATTCTGAAGTGCTGTTAGAAGACTTGAAGGCGATCTGCCGTGAACTTGGGGCGCAGCCCTTATTTCTTCCCGGGAACCATGATCCTGGCTGGGGTGGCCCGGGCTGGGCGGAACTCGCTGGAGGCAGGATCATCGTGACGCATGGAGATTCCGTGATGTGGGGAGGCTCGCCATGGAGTCGGGAATCGATTTCTCGGGCGGATCAGGTTCGCGAGCTATGGGCGCAGAATGAGAGGGCCGACTATGATCCTGAGGAGCGGATGGAGTTGGCGAACAAGATGGCGCTGCTGCTGAGGCCTGCGACGGTTCCCAAAGGTCGGAGTCTGTTCCGGCGCGTGGCGGACGCGGTCAATCCTCCTCGGCGGGCGTTTGAGATCCTGCGGGTCTGGTGGGAGCAGGCCGAGAAGGCGGCCATCTTCGGCAAACGGTATTTCCCCAAATCTGAGGTGCTGATCCTCGGCCATTTCCATCGGCGCGGGGTGTGGACGAGGTCCGGCCGGCTGATCGTGAATACGGGCGCATTCGTAAATCCCAATCGTGCCAACTGGGTTGGCTTTCAAGATGGTTGGCTGACGGTGGGCAAGGTCAAGGAAAGGAACGGCAAGTTCTTCCGTGGAGAATCGGACGCGGTGTGGCGGGCCGAGTAGATGCGGAATCCGGCCGCAGGCTCGTTACTGGCTCAAGAGCCAGGAAATGTGTGGTGTGTAGAGATCCGGCTCAAGGAGGAAGGAGTCGTGGCCTTTGTCCGAATGCACGGTGATGTGCATGGGCTCCACACCGCCCTCGACAAGGTGGGCGACGAGATCGGTCTGCTCTTCGGGATAAAAACAGAAGTCGGAGTCGATCGAGAAGACGAGCCACTTCTGCCCGGCGTCGCGACAGCGCTCGAAGAGCTCTTTTGGGGAGTTGGCATCGCCTTCGTTGGCACCATTGAATCGTGACCAGAGATCGATGATCCGCAGGTAGGTGTTGGCGTCAAAGCGTTTGGTGAACTTCTTCCCTTGATGGAGCATGTAGCTCTGGAACTGGTCGCGGACGCGATACCAGGCGAGTGTGTCGGTCGATTGCTTGACGTCGTTGCGGGCACGTTGCTCGAAGGCATCGACGTGGACGAAGGTCTTGTGCGAGATCATTCGAGCCAGTGCCAGTCCGTAGGCGGGGCTACCATTTTCATAGTAGTCGCCGCCATTGAAATAGGGGTCGTTTTCAATGGCGAGGATCTGTTCGAAGAGGATCAGTCGGTTGAGGACGGTCGTCTTGTAACCCGCGGCGATCGAAATGACATTTCGGACACGGTCGGGAAAGCGCGTGGCGAAGGTCAGGGCCAGCAGCCCGCCGACGGACGGTCCGACCACAGCGTGGAGTTGGCCGATCCCAAGTCGGTCGAGGAGCTTGGCCTGGATTTCGACCTGATCGGCGGCGGTCACATGGGGGAATTTCGAGCCGTAGGGTTTGTTGGTGGCCGGATTGATCGAAGCCGGGCCGGTGGTGCCATAGCAACCGCCGAGGTAGTTGGCGCAGACAATGAAGAACTTGTCGGTGTTGAGCGCCTTGCCGGGCCCGATGAGGTCACTCCACCAGCCGTCGTGAAGTTCCGGCTGCCAAAGCTCGCCAATGGCGGGAATGGCCGGGTTTTCACCGCAGGCGTGGTGGCTTCCGGAAAGGGCGTGGAAAAGGAGAATCGCGTTGCTGCCATCGGCATTGAGGGATCCCCAGGATTCGTAGGCGACGGTGACCTCCGGCAACTCTCCGCCATCACGGAGGCGGAAAGGTGCGTCTTCGCGGAAGGTTTCGAAGTGGGTTTCAACGGTCGGCACGGGGGGCGGGTCTAAGGCTTGGGGAGGCGCTTGACGAGGGTTTTTAGCTGCCGCGAACTTGGAACTTGGATTGGAGGTGGGCGCTGGGGATATGATTGGCCATGACCAAGGGATTCAAGGAGTGGCAGGTCGTGTGCGATGCTTTGGCGAGTGGTCGGCAATCGCTGATCCTACGCAAGGGTGGGATTCACGAGGGTCGGGAGGGCTTCGCCTTCGCCGAGGAGTCGTTTTTTCTCTTTCCCACCCGCTTTCACAATCAGGATCAGTTCGTCCGGGAAGGGGCCATCGATCCGCTGCCGGAATGGCAGGAGGGAGAGGCCGTCCGCATCAGTCATCACTGTGAGGCGCTTTGGGCGAAGACGCTGAACGATTGGGAAAAGGTCGCCGCCTTGGCGCCCTTTCACATCTGGACGGAGGAAACCATTCGCCAGCGGTTTGATTGGGAAGGCAAGGGGATGAGTGCGGGCGGCATCCATGTGGCGCTGGTGCGCGTACGGGAACTCGCCAAGCCATGGGAATTTTCCTACGGACCGAAATACGGTGGTTGTCGTAGCTGGGTGGATCTTCCCGATCCGCCGGACGATTGGGAAACGGATTGTGGGTTTCCCGTGGGCGATGATGACTTTGCGACGCTCGCCGATCGCTTGGAGCAAATCATCGATTGAGGCCTCGCGGCTTCGTGAGAAGGCTGACTACTTCGAAGGATTCGGAGACGCTTTGCTGGGAAGTGGATCGTTGAGGCGGAGCATTTCTTCGGAGAGGACCTTCTTCATTGCAGCAAGCTTTCCAGCGAACTCGGGATTGGGCGCGAGGTCGGTCATCTCATCGGAGTCCTTGTCGAGGTGGTAGAGGCGGTAAACTTCAGCTTCGGGATAGTGGATGAGTTTCCAACCGTCTTGGATGACGCAGCGCTGGAGCTTGGTGTAGGCACCATAAATGACATCACGGTTCGAGGAGGGACTGCCCTTGGTGTGGGGAAGGAGGCTCTTGAAGTCGATCGGTTGATCGGGTTTGGCGCCGGCGAGTTCGAGGGTGGTGGGGACGATGTCCTGAATGTAGACGCGACTCTTGATGCGTTTGCCTGCTTCGATGCCGGGGCCATTGATGATGAGCGGTGGGCAGAGGCTGTGTTCATACATGTTCTGCTTTCCGATCAGCCCGTGGTGACCGACGGCGAGGCCATGGTCAGCCGTGTAGATGATGTAGGTGTTGTCGGCTTTTCCACTCTTCTTGAGTGCCTCAAGGATCTTGCCGATCTGTTCATCCATGTGGGTGATGAGGGCGTAGTATTCCTGACGGTTGACCTTTATGGCGTACTCCGTGCGGGGAAATGGGGCGAGCTTGGCATCACGCAATTTCGGGCCGCAGCCGATCTGTTCATCGTAGGGGTAGCGGGGCAGGAAATTTTCGGGAACCTTGACCTTGTCGAGGGGATACATGTCGACGAATTCCTTCGGTGCCTGTCGCGGGTCGTGAGGGGCGTTGAAGGCGATGTACATGAAGAAGGGATCGGGCTCCTTGGCGGCCGTCTCGATGAACCCGATGGCTTCGTCGCGAAGGACTTCGCTCCAGTGGGTGCCTCCTTTCCAGAACCCCTGCCATTTCTTGTCCCAGGGAAGCCACTCCTTGTCGTTCTCGTCCTTAGGTCGGTTGTAGCCTTCAGGGACTTGATTCGGCATGCCGGGGCGGACGGTGCCGACGTGATCAAAGACCTTGTCGGGTTTGAAAAGTTCCACATGCCACTTGCCGGCGAAGTAGGTCTCGTAGCCGGCGTCGCCCATCAATTGGCTCCATGATTTGATCGCGTTCGGATTGGGTGTGCCTTTGTGCTCCTTCCTCCATTTCGACGAATCCTTGGTGGCCCGGTGGGCATTCCAAACGGTGCGGCCGGTATTGAACATGTGTCGGCTCGCCACGCAGACCGCACCACTCCATGAACCCATGTTGTAAGCGTGGTCGAAGCGCGTGCCTTCCTCGACGAGTCTGTCGAGGTTCGGGGTGATGACCTCACCCCCGATTGCGCCGATGGTTTCCCAGCACTGATCATCGGCGATGATGAAGAGGATGTTCGGCTTCTCTTTTGCCGCCCGGGCGTTTCCGAGAAGGGCGAGGGTGGCGAAGGCGAGGGCTGCAAGGCGGGCGGTTTTAAGGGTCATCGGGAGATTCCGGGTCTGGGTTTCCCGGCCTTTGCCGGGTGAATGCGACGAGTCTTCCATGGATCGACGGGATTGTAGGGAGACAATTCCTGCCATCGGCACCCGGACTCTCAAGGGGCCTTCTTCAGCGGTGTGTGAGCCTGGTCCATGAGCTTCTCCATTTGTTGGACGAGTTCGGGATTGCTTGCGGCCAGATCGTTTTCTTCGCCGGGATCCTTTTTCAGGTTGTAGAGTTCGATGGGGAGGAACTTCTTGCCTCGGTTCTTTTCCGATCGCTGGACGGCTTTCCAGTCTCCCATTCGCAGGGCGCGTGCGGTGTAGGTCTCACGCTTTGCTTGGATGAACTCAAAGTAGTAGTAGCTTGGCTTCGCTTGGTCCGGCTTGCCGAGCAGGGTGGGGAGCAGGGAGACGCCGTCGCATTGATCCGGTATTGGCTGACCGGTGATCTCGGCGAAGGTCGGCAGGAGATCCTGAAAGGCGCTGATGTGATCATTGACGGCTCCGGCTTCGATGTTTGCGGGCCAGCGGACGAGGAAGGGGGTGCGGATGCCGCCTTCGTAGAGGTCGCGTTTGTGTCCCCTTAGGGGTCCGTTCGAATCCCAGAAAAGCGGATCATGTCCACCCTCGATGTGGGTGCCGTTGTCGCTGGCGAAGAGTACGATGGTGTTGTCGTCGATGCCGAGCTCGACGAGCATGTCAAGGATGCCGCCGATCTGGTTGTCGAGGTTCTCCATCATGGCGGCGAAGCCAGCGATGGGGTTCTTGACATCGGGAGTCTCCTCGCCCGGGCCTGCACCGTATTTGCCGATCTTGTTGTCGAACTCGGGATAAACCTTGCGCCATTTTTCGTGGAGTTGCTCCGGCGCATGCATGGCCGCGTGAGGCACGGCGGTGGGAATGTAGCAGAAGAATGGCTTCTTCGCTTTGGCGTTCTCGCGTATGAAATCCGAGGCGTCGGCCATGATGAGGTCGTGAATGTAAGTGCCTTCATCAAGGGCTTCTTCCTTTCCATCCCGGACAATGCTCGTGGGGTAGTAGGTGTGGGCGATCACCTGACTTTTCCACCCTGAAAAGTGGTCGAAGCCATGGCTCATCGGGTTGCTGGCACCTTCCCGGGAGGTGGTTCCAAGACCCCACTTCCCGAAGGCTCCAGTGGCGTAGCCGGCGTTCTTGAAGAGGCGCGGTAGCGTGGTCATTTCGGGATCGAGGGCGAAGCTGTCTTCATTGCCATTGCCCCGGCAGTGCACCCTGCCGGGGTGCTGGCCGGTCATCAGGACGGCGCGTGAGGGTGAGCAGACGGTGTTTCCCGAATAGTGATCGGTGAAGCGCATGCCTTCTTTTGCCAGGCGATCGATATTCGGAGTCTTGAGCTTCTTCTGACCGTAGCATCCGAGGTCACCCATGCCGAGGTCGTCGGCGAGGATGTAGATGACGTTGGGTGGCGTTTCGGATTCCGCTCGAACGGACGCGGCGCTCAGGGAAACGATCCCGAAGGATAGCAAGGCGAGGAGACGGGTTGATTTCATGACGGGTTGATCTTGGTTCGAATGATTCGGATGAGGAGACTCGTGGCGTTTGTCGGAGCTACTTCGCCGGATCGGCGACAAACTTCTGGTTGAGTTCAGCCGGGACCGGGGCATCGAGTTGCTTACGCCACTGATTCAGAACCGCGTGGAGTTCGGAGGCTTTCTCTGGATGGGATTGCGCGAGGTTGTTGCGCTCTCCGAGATCGGCCTCGAGATCGTAAAGCTCGATGCGGCCGTCTTCGAAGTACTCGTGGAGTTTCCATTTTCCCATGCGCAGGGCAGATCCGGGGCGGGTCCTGAATTGCGAGTCGTGGGATTCGTAGTCCTGGTTCACGTATTTCTCGAGATAGATGGGGAAGTGCCAGAACAGCGCGCGATCAGGAATTGTGCCTTCTTCTTTCAGGAGTGGGAGCATGGAGACGCCGTCGAGGATCTTGTCGGACGGCTTGGGGATGCCGGCGGCGGCGAGGAAGGTCGGATAGAAGTCGGTGCCGATCACCGGGGTATCGCAGGTGGAACCGGCGGGAACGACGGTCGGCCAGCGAACGACGAGCGGTTCGCGGATGCCTCCCTCGAAATAGGAGCCCTTGCCCGAGCGGTAAGGTTTCTGGCTGGAGATGTTCCGGAGGGCGCCGTTGTCCGAACAGAACAGAACGAGAGTGTTTTCTTTCAGTCCCAGTTTCTCGAGTTCATCGAGGATGCGTCCGATTCCCTGGTCCATCTTTTCAATCATCGAGGCATAGGGGGCATTCACAGGCTTCCCCTTGTAATGGTCGATGAATTCCGGGACCGCCTCGATCCTGGAGTGGACCGAGTAGTAGGCCATGTGCATGAAGAAGGCGTGATCCTTGTTTGCACGCATGAACTTGATCGCCTGATCCGCGAAGATGTCCACACGGTGGGTGCCCTTGGGATACTGCCGGTTGTAGCGCTTCATCGAGCCGGACTTGAACGGGACGAAGTAACCACCGGTGGGGCTGCCGCCTTTGTCCCCGCCGATATTCACTTCAAAGCCCTGCGAAAGCGGATCCCTGCCGAGGTGCCACTTGCCCAGATGAATGGTTTTGTAGCCACCTTGCTGAAGTGCTTCCGCCAGGGTGAAGTTGTCGGCGGTTAGATGTTCCGTGTTTGGAATCGGAATCAGTTTGCGGTCCCTGGATTTCCCGCGATCGGAATTGCCGACGGTATAGACGCCATGGCGGGGGGCGTATTGGCCGCTGAACACGCAGGCACGGCTTGGGGCACAGTTGGAAGCCGGGGCATAGGCGTTGGTGAAGAGCATGCCCTCCGCGCGCAGCTTGTCGATGTTCGGCGTGCGGTATCGTGGGTTGTTGAAGCCAACATCCATGACACCGAGATCATCGGCGTTGATGTAAATGATGTTTGGTCGGGTCTTCGACTCCGCGTAGGCGGAGATGCCGGCCATGGCCGAGATTGCAAGGGAAAGGAACGCGATGCAGGGCTTCGATCTCACGGTCATCGACTTTGATCTCCTACTTGATGTTTTCAGCGACGGGCTTGCCGGCCGCCCAGAGGAATCCCCGGGTAATCATGTCCATGTAGTTCTCCTGAAGCATGGTCTCGTTGTGATGGCCGATGGTGGTGCCGAACACCCGTGTCTTCTTGGGACCGTAGGCATTGACCCAGATGTTGGTGAACATCTTCTTCTTGGCTTCCGACATCGACTGGGCGAGCGGCGTGGCGGTCGGGTAGATTTTATTGATATAGTAGAGTTCGCCATTCGGGGTGGTCCAGTTCTCCATCCCCTTGGTGATCTCATGTTCCTTGTTGGTGATCTCGACTTCGAAGGGATGCTTGGGGCCGTGACCGGGGGAATGAACGCCGCAGAACTTCCACCAGTCTTCGGCAATCGGACCTTTGCGATAGCAATGCATCGTGCAATGGACGAGCACCGCGGGAGTTCCCTCCAGGTGAGGCTTGAGGATTCCGGCAATGTAGTCCACATCGCCGACGTTGGCGAAGCACTCGTTGTGGACGACGATGTCGTAGCCCTTGGCCCAGTCCGGGTTCTTGTAGAATTCAAGCAGCATGTCGCCGGCCTCGGTGCGCTGGTGGAAGATGGTCCATTCGACGGGATACTTCGATTGGGAATCGATCGCCGCCGGGATGATTTCGCGCTGGGTGTCGTAGTCGTGGCAGCACCCCCCGGTGATGAGCAGGGCCTTGATCGCCGGGCCGGCGCTGTTTGCTGGCTTGCCTTTCTTCGGAGCGGCAACAAGGGGGGCGTTTAGGGCCAGAAGAAAGATGGCTAGACTGAGGAGTTTGGTCATGTCAGCGGATTGGATTTGAAATAAGGATCGAATCCTGACTTTACGCGTCAAGTTCAAGCTCCTTTCGATTCATTTCAAACTGGCAGGCGGTCATCACTGGAGCGCCGACCCTCCATGGTGGCTTGCTGCTGGAGCGGGGCTTGTAAAGATGATGGGCGAGAGTGATAAAGCGGGCTGTCGTCGCCCGTTCTCAAACTCTCGTCTCTTTTTTGCCCATGACCGCCGCCGAAACCGAGCTATTCCTGAAACAGATCGAAGCTCACAGCGCCAAGCTGGATGAGGTTCGTGAGGTGATCGGCCGGGTCGTGGTCGGGCAGGGACCACTAGTCGATCGTCTGCTGTTGGCGATCCTTTGCAACGGCCACGTCTTGCTGGAAGGAGTGCCGGGGGTGGCGAAGACGCTGACGGCGAGTTCATTGGCGCGGGCGATCCATGCGAAGTTCAGCCGGATCCAGTTCACGCCGGATTTGTTGCCGGGCGATCTGACGGGGACGCTGGTCTATGATCCGCGTGATCATTCCTTTTCGGCGGAGAAAGGTCCGGTCTTCGCCAATCTGCTGCTGGCGGATGAAATCAACCGCGCTCCGGCCAAGGTGCAGTCGGCTTTG
Source organism: Haloferula sp. (assembly GCF_049672945.1). Taxonomy (NCBI): domain Bacteria; kingdom Pseudomonadati; phylum Verrucomicrobiota; class Verrucomicrobiia; order Verrucomicrobiales; family Verrucomicrobiaceae; genus Haloferula; species Haloferula sp. The sequence continues at coordinate 82,657 of NZ_JBATWY010000144.1, forward strand.
TTGGAAGCGATGCAGGAGAAGCAGGTGACGCTTGGTAAGGAAACTTTTGCGCTGCCGAAGCCATTTCTCGTGCTGGCGACGCAGAACCCGATTGAGCAGGAGGGGACCTATGCTTTGCCGGAGGCGCAGATCGACCGCTTCATGTTCAAATTGAAAGTCGGCTATCCGGGAATGGAGGAGGAGTTGGCCGTCGTGCAACGGATGGCGAAGACTGCGGAGCCGGCACTGGTGGAGCCAGTACTAGGATTGCCGGAGTTGATGGTGATGCGTGAGACCCTGGAGAAGGTGTTTATTGATGAAAAGGTGGAGCGCTACATTGTCCGCTTGGTGGATGCGACGCGGCATCCAGGGAAGTACGGTTTGGATATTGATCGCTACCTGCGTTTCGGCGCTTCGCCCCGGGCGTCGATCTTCCTTTCGCTGGCGGCGCGTGGTCAGGCCTTCATGCAGAAGCGGACCTACACGGTGCCGCAGGATGTGAAGGACGTGGCGCACGACATTTTGAGACACCGTCTGGCGATTTCCTATCGAGCCGAGGCGGAGTCGATCACCTCGGATGACCTTCTTGAGCGGATTCTTTCGACGGTGCCTGTGATTGAGGAATGATCGATGAAATGGAAAGTCGGCTTCGGCTGCTTGAGTTGAAGTGCCGTCGACCGGTGGAGCATCTGCTGGTCGGAGAGTATCGTTCGGTCTTTCGTGGGCAGGGGGTGGAGTTCGAGGATGTCCGTCCCTACCAACCCGGAGACGACGTGCGGACGATGGACTGGAAGGTCACGGCTCGGACTGGCACGCCGCACATCAAGCGCTACATTGAGGAGCGTGAGCAGTTCATCTATCTGTTGGTCGATGTTTCGGCATCGATGCTCGAGGGAGCCGGCGGTCGCAAGCGGGCGACCATGGCGGAGTTGGGATCGCTGATCACGATGGCCGCGGTCGGTAATGGCGACCGGGTGGGCTTGGTGCTTTTCACCGATCAGATCGAGCTGCTGATTCCTCCGGGAAAAGGTCGTCAGCACGGACTGCGGATCATGGAGGCCTTGGTCGGCTTCAAGCCGGTGGGTCGGCAAACGGCATTCAGTGACGTCTTTGCGCGCTTCGGTCATCTGGCGCGGAAGCGCTCGGTGGCCTTCGTGATCTCCGATTTTCTGGCGGGCGATTACCTTGAGGAAATGAGCTCCTTGGCGCTGCGTCACGATCTGAATGCGGTGAACCTTTTGGAAGTCGATGGCTTGGAGTCGGTGGATGAAGAGTTGGTGAGATTGGAGGATGCGGAGTCGGGTGAGGTGCGCTTTGTGGACCTGGGTCGGAAGAAGGCGAGTGAGGATCGGCATCATGAAACGCTGCAGGAGCAGATGATGGAGCGGGGAGTGAGTTTGATGGAGGTCGGGGTCGGCGAGGATTGTGTCTCGGCCTTGGCCGGGTTCTTTCGCTCGCGGCAGCGGAGATTGGCGGATGAAACGGGCGGCTGAGTGATGAGAGGCTTTCGACCATTTCTAGCGGTTCTCGGATGCCTGACGGGAGGGCTGTGTGCCCGGGAAGGAATTTCGGCGGAGGTCGTGCCGGCACAGGTTCAGCCGGGAGATTTGTTTGAGCTGCGGGTGGTGATGGAGCGGAGTGCATACGGTCGCTTCGAGCTGAAAGTTCCCGGGCATGAGCGCCTGCATCGAGTCGCGGTGGAAAAGGTGCCGGTCCGCTTGGAGGACGGGGTTTATCGACAGCAGGAAACGTGGCTGCTGCAGGCGGATTCGTCGGGCGAGTTGGTGATCGATGGGGTAATCGCCTTGTTGGAGAAAGAGCAGGAGTTTGAAGAGGTGAAGCTACCGTCGCTGCGGGTCGAGGTGCTGCCTTATGCCGCAAAGGATGCCAGTGATGAGCCTTTGGAATTTCCTGAAGCGGAGGCGATGGGTTCTGATCTCGCCTACGGTCTTTGGATCATTGGTGGCGTGCTTTTGGCCTTGGGCTGCTGGTGGTGGATCAGTCGGTCGAACACGACTGGAGTGTTAGAGACGGCGAGTGGGGCTTCCCGCATTGGTCTCGAGTGGGAGGCCTTGCTGGCAGGGAAGCCAGATCGCCGAAGCTTGGAGCGCTTGATGGTCGAGAGGAAATGGTCGGCCGAGTCGCATCAGGAACTGTCGGAAGTCGTTTACGGCGGACGACCGATTAGCGACAGCCTGGTGGAACGCTTGCGGAAGGAGGTGGGGCGATGAGCTTTCTCCATCCATGGCTGCTGGCGTTGATTCCGGTGCTGGCCTTCCTGATGCTGCGAAAGCCGAAGTTGGAGGGCGGTCTGCCGATTCCCTCGTTGAAGCTCTGGGATCATGTCGATCAGGGACGCGCGCGCTACCTGTGGGTGCTGCGGGCGTTGAAGTTCCTCACGGTGGCGATGTTGGTGACCTCCCTTGCACGACCGCAGGCAGGCACGACGAAGAGCATGCAGGTGACCGAGGGTATCGCGATCCAGCTGCTGGTCGATGTTTCGAGCAGCATGGACATGAGCATGGATCTCCCGGATGGCGACAAGCGGACCCGGATGGAAGTTTCGAAAGAGTTGGTCGAAGATTTCATCGCGGGCGATGGAGAGAAACTGCAGGGGCGGGCGGACGATCTGATCGGGCTGATTACCTTTGCTCGCTATCCCGACACGCGTTGTCCGTTGACCTTTGGTCATCCGGCTTTGCTGCAGTTGGTGAGGAGTCTCACGGTGCAGGATCGCCCGAACGAGGATGGCACGGCCTATGGGGATGCGCTGGCTTTGGCGGCGGCGCGTCTGAAACATCTCGATGAGATGCAGGCCGAGGATCAGAGCCTGATCACGGGCGAGGTGACGAGCCGGGTGATCGTTCTTCTAACAGACGGCGAAAATAATTCGGGCAAGCACATGCCGCTCGAAGCTGCGGGTCTGGCCAAACAGTGGGGGCAGAAAGTCTACTGCATCAGTCTCGGTGATCCGCAGGACTCGGTGGCGGGGACTTCGACCAGCTTGTTGTCTCCCGCGGAGAAGGTCTTGGAGCATATCAGCAAGGAAACGGGCGGGGTATTTAGGAAGGCGCATGACTACGATTCGCTGAAGGCGGTTTACGAGGAAATCGACAAGCTTGAGCGCTCGAAAATCTCGACGCGCAATTTCAGTGAAGTTTCGGAATGGTTCTGGATGCCGGTGGCGGCGGGTCTGCTGGCCCTGCTGACGGGCATGCTGCTGGAGGCAACCCTTTTGCGAACGACGCCATGAACTTCCTCGTGATTCAATGGCCGTGGATGCTCGCGCTGCTGCTACTCCTGCTGCCGTTGGCCGGAGCGCTCGCGCGGGCCCGGCGGAAGCGGAGTGATCTGCGTGCGCGCTTGGGCGCGGATGAGGCGAGGGGAGAGAAGCGGCGCGATTGGCTGCGGATCGCGGCGGCGATGGTGTTGATCGTGGCGCTCTCGCGGCCGGGTTATGCGCCTGAGCGTCGCGCGGTGTCGCAGAGTGGCCGTGACGTGGTGTTTGCGATCGATGTTTCGCGGAGCATGCTCGCCGAGGATGCGCATCCCTCGCGTTTGGAGGCAGCGAAGCAGGGCGTGCGCGATGCGCTGGCGGGATTCGGATCGGAGCGGGTGGGACTGGTGATCTATGCCGGCAGCGCGACGATTCTCTGCCCTTTGACTTACGACTACGACTTCGTCCGCTACATGCTTGAGCAGGTCAATCCGCGGGCCGTGGATTTCGGCGGGACGACGGTGCTCTCGGCGGTGGAAAAAACGGTTGATAACGTCTTTTCCGACGAGCGGAAGGGGATGCAGGATCTGGTGGTGCTCACCGATGGCGAGGATCATGTGCCGGACGCGGCGCGGGTGGCGGAGCTGCTCAAGGAGAGCGGGGTCGACCTGCTCTTGATCGGTCTCGGGGATACGAGTTCGGCGAGTCGAATCCCGATCGAGAACGAGGAGGGAGGAAAGAGTTATCTCAAACACGAAGGCGACTTTGTTTCGACGCGACTCAATGAAAAAGTCCTGCGCGAACTGACCGCCAGGAGCGACGGGGCGTCGTATGTCGGACCGGGAACGGCGGCTTTTGATCTGGGGGGGATTTATGCGAGTTATGCGATGGGGAAACCGGCTGAAGGTGCGATGGGTGCGGATAGTTTTGTGGTCTACAAGGAGGCGGGGATCGGGCTTGTCGGGTTGGCGTTGGTCATGCTCGTCGCGGCTGGTCGCGCGGGCAGCTCGAGATGGGTTTTGCTGATGCTGATGGCGTTCATGGTTCAGCCGCTGTGGGCGGAGAGTTTCGATCAGGCGAGGGGGCTGCAGCTTGACGGGAGATTCGAAGAGGCGCTTGAGATCTATGGAGAGCTCGATGGCTTCAATCCGGCGCAGGCGGCGGCAGTGAAGTTTAACGAGGGTTTGTGTTATTTGGCTTTGTCGGAGAAGACTGCCGAAGAATCGCCGGCCGGAGCGCTTGCCTCGGCCCGCATGGCGCAGCGGTATTTTCTCGAAGCGAAGCGCTTGGACCGTGACCTGGAACGCGCGGGGATGCGGCTCGACTCGACGGCGACTCTGATCGCTCGCTATGAAGAAGAGCTGAGGAAAAAGGAGCAAGAGGATCAGGTGGTCGAGGAACTCTTGGACGCCATCATTGAGCGTTTGAAAGTCTTGTACGAGAAGCAGTCGGCTTTGTTCATCGAAGTCCAGGAAAAGGCTCCGAAGTCAAGGCCTGCGAAGAAAGGGCCTGCTCCTCCAACGGTGGCTCCGGTCACGGCGAGCAAGGATGGGCGACGCTTTGCAAGTTCCCAACAGCAGTTGAATACTGAGGGTGTTTCGATTCTTGGTGAGATGGAAAAACTCGATGAAGTGATGATGGCGGCGATGCCGGAAGGAACGCCTCCTGAGATGAGTGTGATGCGGGAACCGATTCGCTTGATGGGTGAAGTGGTGACTGTTCAAAAGCAGGCGGTCGTTCCGTTGGGCGAGTGGAAGACCTGGCCGGAGACGATGGGATACCAGCAGATTGCGCTCCGACGCATTGAGGAGATTCTCGGAATCTTGGAAGGGGGAGAGTCTGATGATTCGGGAGAAGGAGAAGACGGTGAATGGGACGATGAAGGAGAGTGGGACGAGTATGGAGAAGGTGAGGAGGGCACTCCCTCATCAATGCCGATGGAAGGCGATCTTGCGGCTGGTAGTGAGATGGCACCACTGCCGGTGCCGAATTATTCGGTCGAGGATTTGCTGATGGAAGAGCAGGGGAGCATGCAGTTCCGCGAGCAGCAGCGGGCGAAGTCACAAGCGGGAAAGGTTGAGAAAGACTGGTGATGAAACTCGTGCGCCCACTATTTCTGATGGTCCTGCTGGCTTGCTTCGGGCGGGCGCAGGAGCCCGTCCTTGAGGAGGGGGCGAAAGACCTGCCGATTCAACAGGTGGAGCTGAAGCTTCGCGATGCCTCGTGGTTTGTGGATTCACCTGCGAGTGCCTTGGTGGTGCTGCCGGAGCCAGTCGAGGAACCCGGGGACTACGGCACGAATGGCGACGGAGTGGTGGTGATCTCGATCGATGTCGGAGCAGCCGAGAACGGCAAGGGTTCGGTGGCGGTGGTGACCTGGCTGCCACAGCGCGAAGGGTTGGTGACCATACCGGCCTTGAGTTTTGAATCCGAGACGACTCGCTACCAAAGCCCTCCCATGCCCGTGCTGGTGAGTGTTCCGCAGAAGTCGTCGGAAATGGAGCTGACTCTCACGCCGGGGAAGAAGCAGGTGATGGTGGGTGAGCCGCTTCGGGTCGATGTGCGATGGAGCTGTCAGGTGCCGACGAAACGCTTGCGGGCGATGTCATCTTATCCCGCATTCTTCAATGACCCGACAGTCGAAGCGGTGGTGCCGCGAAGCACCGTGCCGGAAGAAGAACAGATCGGATTGCCGTTTGGAGGCCGGCGGGTGATCGGTCATCTATCGGAGAAAGATCAGGGGGAGGGGCTTGGTGTGGTCGAGTTTCCGATCTATCTCCGGATGAGCGAAGCAGGAACCTACACGCTGCCGGTGGTGAGGCTCGAGTGCGCGCGGCTCAAGAAGGAAGGCGGCGCGTTTGCCCCTTACGCTGCGTATTTCAACAACGGACTCTTCGAAGCAATCAGCGAAGGCGAGGCCTATGAGCGGGTGTTCGTGGAGTCGGAGCCGACCGAGATCGAAGTACGACCCTTGCCGCAGGAAGGTCGTTTGGAATTGTTCAGCGGATTGTTTGCTCCCTGCAGCTTCGAGGTTTCGGCGAAGCCGACAGAGACCGAAGTGGGGCAATTGCTCGAAGTCGACATCCTCGTGCGATCCGAAGCACCGCATGGATTTCTGGATCTGCCCGAGCTGACGAAACAGCGCGCCTTGCGGAGTTGGTTCAAGGTGGATTCCGAGTATGGTCGCGCCTGGCATCCCGAGGGCACGGTGTTTCGGACCCGGGTGAGACCTTTGACGACGCGAGTGGAAGCGTTTCCCGCGTTGGAGTTTGAGATTTTCGATCCGCAGAAAGGCGCGTATCAAATCGTGACGACGGATGCCGTTCCGCTGCGCGTGCTTCCGAGGGATGGACGCGATTATTTCGATGCCAAAACTCTGGGAGGTGAGACGCCGAGTCTTTCGGCCCAGCCCACCGGGATTTGGCAGAATGCGGAGATCAACAAAATGGATGAGATACTGAACAAGCTCGGCAATTTCATGGCCGACTATTTCTGGTTGCTGCTGGCGGCTGGTCCGCTGCTGTTTGCCGCCGCACTTCCCTGGGCGCGTGAACGGCGTCGATGGGCGATGGATCCAGACTATCGGAAGCGGCAACTCGCCTATCGGGCGTTCTTGAAGGAAGCCGAAGGCACTGCTGAGAAGTGGACGAGCTTTCGCGCTTTCCTGGCGACGATCCTTGGCGTCGAACCAGGGGCGTGGACCTCTGGCGATGCCAGGCGGCTTGCCAAGCTTGGCTTGGCAAAGGAGGACGTCGAACTGGTGATGCGCAGTCAGGAATCGAAGGATGCGGCGGAATTTTCACACGGAGCCGGAGCGGCGAGACTTCCCGAATTGGGACCCGTGGCGAAGCGGATCGTCAAAGTGGCGGGTAAGGTCATGCCGCTGGTGCTTGTTCTTTTTTTCAGTGGAGTGGCATTCGGATCCGATTGGGATCGCGCGAGCCGACTGTTCGATCAGGCAATGGAGGAACAGCCCGCGTCCGACGAGGCCGTGTCGTTGTTCACCCAGTCGGCCTTGAGTTTCGAAGCGGCAGCCCGCTCCGATGCCCCCCGTGGTCAAGCGTGGTTGAATGCTGGGAATGCCTGGTTTCAAAGTGGCGAGATCGGTCGGGCGATTGCAGCCTATCGACAGGCCGAGGTCTATCGACCCTTCGATCAAACGCTTCAGGAAAATCTAACGGCGACCCGAGCTCTTGCTGTGGATCGAGTTGAGGACCATCAGTCATCCCCGTGGTTGCAGTGGCCGATGCGCTGGGTCGCGGCCTTGCTGATTCCGGTTTCCTTGGGATTCTGGGCGGCCTGCCTTGGCGTGGTGCGTTTCCGCAGTCGCGGCTGGTGGGTCACGGCTGGCGTGCTGCTTGCCATCGGGCTCGGTCTTGGAGTGCTCGGACTAATCGTCAAGGGTCAGGATGGCAGGCTTGGGGTAGTGGTCGTTCCCGAAGTCTTCGGACGAAAGGGACCGTCCTTCCGCTATCAGCTGGCCTTCAACGAAGCGCTTCACGATGGCCTCGAGGTCGAGGTGGTGGCACGTCGAGACGGATGGATCCAAATCGAATTGTCCGATGAGCGTCAGGCCTGGATTCCGGAGTCGCAGTTCCAGTTGATTTTACGCTGAGCTCCCGTGGGTTCTGTGGAGCGGTTCCTCCTCGTCCTTCGTCCCTCCTCCTCGTCCCTCGTGCTCGTCCTTCGTGCTCGTCCTTCGTCCCTCGTGCTCGTCCTTCGTCCCTCGTGCTCGTCCTTCGTGCTCGTTCTCGTCCTCGTCCTCGAGACAACAAAGCTGAAGGACGGGTCATTCGTTTCGAGAACGGGAACGGAGCGGGAAGGGGAAGCTCGTCTCCCCAACGCCCCCAGTCATCCCCCAAGGGCTCTGAGCTCCTGTTGGACGTCACCGACGGCACCTGCAAGATGCCTCAGTCCTGTTCCAAGACCAATTACTCCTGAGTCATGTAGCAATACTCCTTTGTAGAGAATAATCACTCTCGATTCAAGAGATCCACGACTTTAAGCAAGATGTTTGACTCCTTGTTCAAGAGAAATTACTCTTTGTCCAAGAGCACCAACTCCTCGGGCAAGAGAACCTACTCCTGTGCTCAGGGGAACAACCGCTTGAACCCCTTGATTCACCAACTCCGACACGCCCATGGAAGCTCAGGACTCGTCACCATCACCCGCGCGGGCGTATCCGATTGGCACGGTCCTGCGGGCCATTAGTAGTCCCGTGCGTTGGGCCATTTTGCGGGAGCTTGCCAAAGGTCAGTCGCTCCCCGTGGTTGAGATTGCCAGGCGGCTCCGCGCCACCCCATCGGCGATCTCCAAGCATTTCAGTGTGCTCTATCACAGCCACATCGTGAACAACGAGCATGGCCGCTATCGGATCGCCCCCGGTTTGCTCTCCGCCGATCGGCAAACCCTCGACTTCGGCTGCCTCCTCATCCGCCTCGACCGGCTTTCCAAGTAGCCCTGCTCCGTGGACAGCCCTGCTTTCCGCGCAAGGGAGCAAGGGCATTCCTGCCCTTGTCGAGCCACCCGTAGAGTTCACCCCACCCGACCAGTCTTGGTAATTAGAGGTCGAAGGTCAGAGGTCGAAAGTCGGAAGTCGAAAGTCAGAAGTCAGAAGTCAGAAGTCAGAAGTCAGAAGTCAGAAACGCCGCGCTACCGCGCCCTTGGAGGCGGCACGCCCCCGTGCCGCAACCCCGGCAGCCCGCCTCTCCCTTGCAAACCAATCGCCGCCCAGTGCTCCTGTTCCATCAGACAAACCAAGCACGTGGGGGCTGATTGCGTGGGGCGAAGCCCTTTACGCGACGCAGCCCTTTACGCGAACGCGATCCCATCCAACGGACTCGTCACCCCCAGACCACTCACTCCCAGCGCCACGTGCAGGTAGATCTCCGTCGTCGTGATATCCTGATGACCCAGCAGCTCCTGAATTCTCCTGAGATCCGTCCCGCCCTCCAGCAAATGCGTCGCAAACGAGTGCCGCAGCGCATGACTCGTCACCCATTTGTTGATCCCCACCGCAGCCGCCGCTCGCTTGATCCCATCATTGTAAACCTGCGGATGAATGTGATGCCGCCGCCGCACATCGCATGCCGGATCCACCGAGGTCTGCCGTGCCGGAAACAACCAACACCATTCAAAGCTCTCCGCCGCACGTTTCATCTTCCTTCCCAGCGCCCCGGGAATGTGAACCCCGGCCAGGCCCGCCGCACGATCCGCCTCCCATATCTTGCGCGCCGCCTCCACCTGCCCAGCCACCGCCTCCAGCAAGCTCTTCGGCAGCACCGTCATTCGATCCTTGTCGCCCTTTCCCTTGCGCACCGTCAGCGTCCCGCGCTTCAAGTCGACATCCTTGATCCGCAGCCGCACCAGCTCTGAACGCCTCAGCCCCGCCCCATACTGGAGTCGTGCCGGCAGACCATAGCTACCTTGCGCCGCACGGCCGGGCCGATCAAGCCACTCAAAAATCTGCCCCGTTTCCTCCTTCGTCAGCACCACCGGCCACGTAAAACCTTCGGTCACGTGGCTTCGCGCCTTGGTGTATGAGCAAAATGGTTTCTCAATTGCTTGTCGAGAAATCGCCTCCCTCCACCGCTCTTCAGGAAACAAATCGCGTGAGGCGAAGCCTTTTACGCGACTCTCCCTGAAGCATCTGATTCCTGGAGATAGGCCTCGTAGTAGATCAACTTCCATGGACGTCGCCCCTTGG